>RFIQ01000174.1 GCA_003695565.1 Planctomycetota bacterium
GGATCCGCTCCAGCCGGTATTCACCGAACTTGCACGGCAGCGTGGGCTGTCGCCAGGCCGATCCGCCGTGCTCCCGGCTCGATGCGGGGGACGCGCCGGCTTGGCGGGTTCCATCGCCGATCGCTCGGGTAACCGGCTTGCTCCCTGCAGTCTCCTCGTGCTGAGACAGGAGAATAGTTCGTTCCGGGTCGGCTTCTTGCACCAGATCCGCGATGCGTCCCTCGGCGGCTTGTTCCAACCAATCGGCCGCTTCCAATAGGGCTGCAAGTTGATCGCGGATAGCGGGATGTTGGGCCAGGAATTCCTCCCGGTCTGGCCCTCTGCCCAGATCGCACTGGTGCAAGTACTCCGCCAGTGCCTCGCTCAAGCGGAGTTCGTCGGGGATGTCGGGAGGATCGGGCACTGCGGAGGTCTTCTCAGCGAGCGGGAAGGGGCGACTCTGCATCGGCGTGAAAGGTCTCACCGTATTCATCATATCCCATTCGGCCGCTCAAGCGCAGTCTTGGGCTCACCCGCTTGGCCTTCCAGCGCTCCATCCCCCGAGCCCGATGCCCCGTCGTCAGCCGAACAGTGCGGGCAGTGGTGCTGCGTTATACTAGAGCCGCGATCGAGCCGAGCCCGCTCGGCAGGGAAATCGTTGCTCGACTCCCGGCCGTGGGGCTCGGATCGCGGTGTTCGTTGGAAAAAAAATGGATAGGCGGAGACGGCTAACGGCGAGGTACGACCATGGATGATGAGGGGGAACTGGATTTGACGTCGGAACCGGAATTGCTGAGGTCGGCCGCGGAGCACGCACCGGCCGGGGAGGGAGGCTGCGGCTCCGATCCGGTACGCGTGCCGCTGGATGGGGCTCAAGAGGGGCCAACCGGCGGGAGACGCATCCGGGTCCTTTTTCGATGTTGCCGGGTGGACGCTTACCTGGTGGTTCCACCGGCTGTTTTAGCTGGCCAAACCAGCGTGTGGCGCGTGCACTGCGTCCGCTGTGGGCGATTGGTTGAGATTCCTGTCTGATGCACAACATGCCGAGCGCCCGTGATCGGGAATGCAATTTGGAATCGCCGGGCCAGGTTGAAACCGATGGCGCATCGGCCGCTCGGTCCGTCTTCGGCAGGTGGATGCAGCGCGTTGACCAATGGCGGTCTCACCCCTGGGCGTTGCATCGCTGGATCGCGCTAAGTTGTTTGACACTCATGCTGGCCACGTGGCGTCTGTGGTTCCCAACCTCTCAGACCTCGTTTCCCGCCATTCCGATGTTTTCGGGGTGGGTGTCTGTTCCCTGGTGGGTGGATTGGCTCGCCAGTATCGGGTGCCTGATGGGCTGGGCGGCGGTAGCCATTGGACGTCTTCGCTTGGGAGCCGCAGTAGGACTGGCCTGCGGTCTCTTGAGCATCGGCCTGAACCAGCATCGATTGCAACCGTGGTTCTATGAATTTCAACTCGTTGCTCTGCTGATTCTCGTTGCGCCCCACATTCAGTTTCCCCGGCTGGTGCGGGTGTTGGCTTCCAGCATCTATGTGTATTCTGCAATCAGCAAGCTGGATGCATCCTTCTTGCAAACCCTCGGGCCGCAAATGGTTGCAGCATTCATCGACCTGGTACCGGGCCTCGACAGTACCGCACGACCGCCGGCATGGATGATCTGGAGTGGGCCTCTGTTCGAGTTCGTCGCCGGGGTGTTGTTGATGTGGCCCCGCACAAGACGTGTGGGCGCTTTGATGGGCATGGTGCTCCACACCGCGCTGCTCTCAGTTCTGGGACCGTGGGGACTTGGTCACAGTCTTGGGGTACTGCTGTGGAATGTTCATTTTCTGGGGGTAATGTTATGGTTGGTCGTTAGCCCGGAGCCCTCTGGGCAGGAGCTGGCGCGGATCCCGGAGGCCAGGCGAATGCTGGCCTGGTCCGTACTGGTACCCTTTCTGATCCTGCCGCTCACCGAACGTTGGGGGATTTGGGATCATTGGACCAGTTGGGCAGTGTACGCGCCGCATAGTTCGCGTGTGCAGGTTTTCATTTACCGGGGAGAGGTCGATCGATTACCGCAGGAGTTGAGAGCATTGATGCAAACGGACGACGTTGGCGACCAGCTCGAGTTAGAGGTTCCGATCGGCCGTTGGTCGCTCCAGTCGTTGGGAGTTCCGATTTATCCCCAGGGCCGGTTCCAAGTGGGGGTTGCACGGTCGGTCGCCCAACGCGTTTCTTACGATTTTGCGATTCGCTGTGTCTTGTGGGGCCCCGCGGATCGTTTTACTGGTCGCCGGCGGCGGATCGAATGCCCGGATCGGCGGGCCATCGAAAGACTGGGCAGACGGTTCTGGTTGAACACCCAACCGCGCGAGTTTGGTAGGCGTCAGGAGGATGGAGATGGATGAGGGAGAGCTGGCGGAACGCCGCCACGTGGTTGAACTGACGGATGAGTCTGCGACGCGCCGCTTTGCCCAGGAGATCGCGCAACTGTTGAGCCCTCCTCTGACGATTGCCCTCAACGGTGCTCTGGGAACCGGCAAGACCTTTTTCGTCCGAGCGGTTGGCCAGGCGTGCGGGGTGCCGCCCGAGGAGATTACCAGCCCAACCTATGTGCTGCTCCAGCGATACAGCAGCCGGCGCGGTCCGATCTACCACTTGGATCTCTATCGGTTGAACCACGTGGACGAGGCTTGGGACCTGGGAATCGACGAGCTGTGCGAAGGGAACAATCTGGTGTTCATCGAGTGGGCTGAGAGGTTTCCCCAGGCGTTGCCGCCAGATTGTCTCACCATTGAGTTCAGGATGGAGGGCTCGCGTCGCTACGCGCGACTCTCCGCGTCAGGCCCACGGTCCAGCGATATCCTGCAGCAATTCCTTGATCCACCTGCCGACTAGAGCTTTGTCAAGTCTGGGTTGGAGGCTAGCCGCGTGCCCGGCGTGGGCATTCGGCTCGCGATAGGTGCATGGTGACGCATGGCAAGTAGGATGCTTATCGTGCCTCAGGGGCCACGAGGGACTCGCGATCGGACTATGCGGCTCGCTGGTGTCTGTCTCGCAACGGTTGGCCCGACGCCGCATCTGCGGACGGAGCAATCGGTGGCGCGGGGTGAGACGCCGTCGACGTCGATTCCGCCGCATGGTCTTGCGGGCCCGCCAGGGGCAGACTCCAACGATCGCACAACAGGTGCATTCCGGCCTGACGGAGAGCAACGATCGCAATTCCCGCCCGCTGCGCCAGCCGCAGGGTCTCCTCTCGCTCAACGAAGATCGTTCGGCCGGCTTCGATGGCAATTACCGTTCCCCCGGCGCGGCGCATTTGCTCGACTGTCCGCACGCCGATTGTGGGAACGTCGAAACGCATATCTTGCTGCGGCTTGGCTACCTTCACCAGGGTGAATCGCCCACGGGGACACAGTTGACCGGTACGGTCGATCAGTGCATCGGTCCCCTCGATGGCTTCGACCCCCAGCACCATCTGGTCCTTGACTGTAATGCTCTGTCCGATGTCCAATCGCCCCATTTGCCGAGCGATCTGCCAGCCGAAGGCGATGTCGCGCATCTGCGCTGAAGATGGACGACGGTGGGTGAGACACCCCGTTTCGGCCAGCAATCGGGGGCCGCACTGCGTGATCGGTACAACGCGCATGTTTTTGTTCTCAAAGGCGGCAACGATCGCCGTAAGCAAACTGTCGTCGCGGCCATCCTTGGTACGGGAAATGAAGTGCTCACGAAATGCCTGCACGCAAGTCCAATCGGGCATGTGGCCCATCCACCCCATGCCGTGGTACAGAATGCGGTGCTTGAAGACCTTTCCGGCCAGTATCACCGACCGCACTCCATGGCGCTGGAAGTATCGGATTTGGCGTCCCAGTTTCAGCACGCCGAACCATTGCATGTCGGAAGCGTATTGCTGCAGCGCGGGATCTGCATGGTCACGCAGCGCGGCAATGATTACCCGATGGCCGGTGTCGCGCAGATCGCGGGCGACCTCCAGCGGAAAACTGCCCCAGCCCGCCACGATCCCAATCGGGTCCGGCGGCGCGGTGAGGCTCGTCAAACTGGCCGATTCAGATGCATCCATTGGAATCAGCGCATCCACGTGGTAGAAGTGAGGAGAAGGGTGCTGGAAATCAAGCGGCGTCGCGAGCCGCATTTTGGCCGTGCAGAGCTTGCTCGATCAGGCTCTGACGGCGGTCGAGTTCGCGAACGTGTCGCCTCAGTTCGGGCAGTTTGGCGACCAGTGCATTGACCTGCATTGCCTGTTTGATCGGCAACGCCGGCGCCCCCAAAACGACTTCACCGGGCCCCACATCGCGCATCACACCCGACCGTGCACCGATGACCGCCCGATCATGGATCGTGACATGATCCGCCAATCCGACCTGACCGGCCAGCACGACGTAATCTCCGGTCCGGCAGGACCCGGCGATCCCCACATGTGAACAGATCAGGTTGTGTCGCCCGATCGAACAGTTGTGACCGATCTGTACCAGGTTGTCGATCTTCGTGCCGGCGCCGATGCGGGTGGGGCCGTACGTCCCGCGATCGATGGTCGTCCCGGCTCCGATCTCTACGTCGTCTTCGATCTCGACCCAACCCAATTGTGGAGTCGGTTGGTGCACGCCGTTGTGTTGTCGGAATCCGAATCCATGGGCGCCGAGAACCACGCCGGAATGCAGGATGACGCGCGAGCCAACCTTGGTTTCGGCATAGAGCGTGACGTTGGGGAACAGGATGGTGTCATCACCGATGCAGGAGCCGACCTGCAGATGGCATCCCGGGTGGATCACGCAACGGGAGCCGATCCGCACGTCGGCGCCGATCGTCGTTCCGGGGCCAACCACGGTGCCTTCTCCGATGGTTGCCGTGGGGTGAACAACGGCCGTCGGTGCAACGCCGTCGAATTCATCCTGGCGCGGCTGGCGGAAATGCAGGATGATCTTGACGAAAGCGGCGTGCAGGTCTTCCACGACCACAAGGGGCTTGCGCGAACTGGAGTAGGCTTGTGAAGCGATGGCGGCAACCGCGGCCGAATCGTGCAGACGATCGAGATGTTTCTCGTGGTCCACCAGGGTGATGCAGGCGCGCGTGGCATCTTGCAGGGGCAGCGCCTCGGAGATTACAGGGTTCTCCTCGCCATGGCGTACGCCGCCGACCATGGCAGCTATTTCGCTCAACCGCAATTCCGACATCGCCTCCTGCTCCTGTCGCGGGGAACCTGATCCATACTTGCTTGCTGCGGGATTCATGCGACGCGCAGGTTGGGGGCTCTAAGCAACACCCTCCAGGACCGGTCGCATAATCAATGGATAGCACTTCCGGTTGCGCTCGACAATATGAATCCAAACGCCGGAAGCGGTTTTTCAAGGGAGGCTACATTCCAAATGCTGGGTCGACAAACGGCACAATCCCTAGAATCGCGCATGTTTGGCAATTCTTCGATTCTTGCCCAATCCACCGACGATACCTGATGCTAGCACCCAGGGTTGGATGCAACATGACATGGATGTTGCCGCCCCACCGCCCGTCGATCCGGTACGCGTTCCCAATCCGTCCGCGCCGGAACAACTGCGGGAAGGGGGCCGAAAGGACCGTGCCTCGCCGTCGTTTCGCGTTGCCCGCCGGACCTCGTCCCGGTGGCCAGTTGGCGAATTGTCCGCGTGGTACGGCTTCAGTTGAGGAAAACATGTCGTCGATCCTTCTCACCCCACGAGAGCCAATGAGCGAGTTTTTTGACGATCAGGATGACCCCATTGTCGTTCAGGAGGAAGAGAGCCTACCGGTAGCTCGCAAATCACGCCGCAAGCTAAAGGGGGATGCTGCGCAGTCCCCGTTGGAAACCTACTTGCGAGAGATCAACGAAACGCCGCTGTTGTCCGCCGAAGAGGAACGCGAACTGGCTCGGCGCATCGCCGAGGGGGATCCAGAAGCGCGCGACCACATGGTGCGAGCCAATTTGCGTTTGGTGGTCAATATCGCCCGCGGTTACGTCGGCAAAGGCATGGGTTTGCAAGATCTTATCGAAGAGGGCAACCTGGGGTTGTTGCGAGCGGTAGAGGGGTTCGACCCCGATGTCGGAACGCGGTTCAGTACCTATGCCAGCTACTGGATCAAACAATCGATCAAGCGAGCGCTGATCAATTGTTCCAAGACCATTCGCATTCCGGCCTACATGGTCGAACTGTTGAGCAAATGGCGGCGGGCGTCGGCGCGGCTCACTGAGGAACTGGGACGGGCGCCGACCCAAGAAGAGGTGGGGCGCGTGCTGGGCCTGCCGCGGAAAAAATTGCCGATCATCAAGAAGGCAATTCAGATTTACAACAGTACGCCTCAAAGCGATCAAACGGACTCCGGGTGGTCGCTGGGCGATATGGTGATGGACGAGCGGCTGAAGGCGCCGGACGAGGAATTGTTGGACCACGATGTGTTGAGCACCGTCCTGGAACTGCTGGACAGCCTCGACGTACGCGAGGCCACGGTACTCCGTATGCGGTTCGGGTTGGGAGACTCGGAAGCCCACACGCTGAAGGAAATCGGCGCACAGTTGGGCTTGACCCGCGAGCGCGTTCGGCAGATTGAAACGGAAGCGCTGGCCAAGTTGGCGCACGGGTTGCAAGATCCAAAAGAACGAGCCGGATTGGTCTAGGTGACCAACTGCGGAAGCTGCGGCATGGCACGTATGTGCGCCACAGGTTCCAAACGCCAAACGCCCTGCAACCGGGGAGATCGAGCCGGGGGGTAGGTCTTCTCGGTTGCAGACGTTGGCGCTTGTTCTTGCCGAGCCCGTGGCCGGCGCTGCCGTCGGCCCGCTTCACCCGACCTGGGGCTGGCCCCTGCGCAAGCGCCTGCAAAAAGCTTCCCTGGGCCTCTGCCGAAGGGGCTCGCGCCGGTGTGTGTCAGGCCCAGCCGCGGTCGACAAGATGCCCGCGGGACCACGCAGGCCATTACCCATCGGTGGGCGATTCGGGATCGCGCGATCGGGCAGCAACCAAGTCCGCATAAAGCGCTTCGTGCGCTGCGACCATCCGTGGCAGCGAGAACTCCGCGCGCACCCGGGCTTGGGCGGCCTCTCCCATCCGCTGGGCCAAGTCTGGTGACTCGAGCAACCGCAATGTGTAGCTGCACAGCTTTTGGATGTCGCCCAAACGGTAAAGAAAACCAGTCTCTTCGTGCTTGACCAGGTCGCGATTTCCCGGAATATCGCTGGCCAGCACCGGCTTGCCCAATGCCATGGCCTCCAGAATCGTGTTGCTTTGGCCCTCGTACAACGATCCATTCCACAACGCGTCGCAGGACGCCAGCAGCGTCAGTGCGTCCCCGCGGTGCCCGACAAACCGCACCGAGTCGTGGGCGGCAATCGAATCTCGAAAGCGCTGCAGCACCGCCAGATCGGGACCCGCCCCGGCGATAACGAACCACATATCCGGGAAGGCGGAATGCAGCATATCAGCGGCCCAGATCAAGTCCTTGTACCCCTTCTGCTTCCAGAGCCGTCCGACTGCCAGCACGAGCTTTGCACGGGGAGGGAGTCCTAGCCGCCGCCAAATCTCTGCTCGACCCACCGCCTCGACTTGCGGGATCTCGACCGCGTTGGGGATTACCGAGAACTTCTCCTGCGCGATTCCATGCTGGGCATAAAAATCGACCACTGCCGATGTGTTGGTAATGATACGATCGGTGTGCCGCGCCAAATGGCGATCGATGGCGAAGTGCCACCAACGTTTCCAGGGATCGACGCAGCGTTCGCCTGCCACGATGACCGGTACCCCGGCCGCACGCGCCGCTGTGCGACCATAGCTGTTGGCAGCGAACAACCAGGTGTGGACCACGTCAGGAGAAATCTCCCGCAGCACTGCTCGCAAACGCCTCCAGGTGCGAGGATCGAATTTCCAGGACTTGCCGATCACATGCACGGGAACTCCCGCATCGCCAAGCCGATTGTGCAGCGGGCCGTCCGCCGTCAACACTACCACGTGAGGGTCGAACCTCTGCCGGTTCAAATGCGACGCCAACAGCACCATCTGCTTCTCCGCACCTCCTTGTACGAGCGTAGGAATGATGTGGCAGATCTTGATCGGCATGGCTATTGGAGTCTTCGTAAGACCGAGAGGACGTCAAGCACTATCGACGACAGACGACGCAGTGGCGGCATTTCTAAGCAGAGCCCACAAGGCATCACCCCAAAACCGATTCACCAGGCCGCGCTGCAAGAGATCGGTAACCTGCTGCAGGGAATGGTTGTCTTGCCACCAGGCATCCAGCTTCGTCGCGATGGTTCGACCAGGCTCATCGGAAAACCCGAGCAAGTACCCGGGCTGAGCACGCTCCGCGGAGTTATCCCCAGACGCCGCAACCGCCTGGGATGCAGCGGAACAACTTTGCTTCCACGCCGCATCCAGGATCGCGCGAAAATCTGGGCTGTCCGGCGCCAACATCGGTATGCCGGATCCCAACGCCCACGGCAGATAC
>RFIQ01000175.1 GCA_003695565.1 Planctomycetota bacterium
ATGCCGCCATCGGTCAGCCCATGGTCTGTGTGACTGTGTTCCGAATCGCTCATATCGACTACCCGACCGACCCCTTGCAAAAGTGCGAGCCAGCGTTTGAAACCGACCCACCTGCTGCTCTGTCAAGTGTAAGAAGTGAGGTGCGCATCCTGCTTGCCATCGGTCACCACGTCTTGATCGCAAGCTGAGAGCTTACGCCACCAGCGCGCATATCCTAAGGCAAAACCTCGACAGTACACTACTGGCTCATCCAACGCACGAGAAGGATGATGGCAACCGCGACTGCTGCGAGCAATGCCAACTTTGGCCATGAGACGTCGGGACGGGTTTGTGTGGCGATGCGTTGAGCCAACCGTTGCATCCCAGGATTGTCCGCAGTCGGTTGAACCGATACAGCTCCGGAGATCGCTGTCGATGCCGCGGACTCGCACAGCAGACGCACCAAGCGGCCTTGAACCGCCCGCGCATTGAATGGCCGTTCGGACGGTTGCTTGGCCAACATATGGTGAATCAACTCGGCCAATTCACTCGGGCACGACACGACCGCGGCCTCCCCGACGGCGTCGGTCAGAGCGGGCGGATCCTTCCTCAGGTGCATTTCCAGAACGCGATCCAGGTCGGGCGCTTCGAATGGAGGATGTCCAGTCAGCAGTTCGAACAAGACGCATCCCAGTGAATACAAGTCCGCCTGTCCAGTCAATCGACTGCTGCCGCGAATCTGCTCGGGAGCCATATATCCGTGCGTGCCCACGGTGATTCCTGGGCCAGTCAAGTCTGCGGCATGGACGTCTCTGGCGATGCCGAAGTCGCCCAGTTTGACGGCGCCGTTTTCCTGCAAGAAGATATTACTCGGTTTTACATCTCTGTGCACAATGCCATGATTGTGCGCGTGTTGGAGCGCTGCTGCGATTTGGCAGCCTACCGATGCCACCTCTTGCCAGTGCAGCCGCCCATGGCGTTGTATCAGTTGCCGCAGATTGCCCCATGCCATGATTTCCATGGCGTAGAACAATTGCCCCTCTCGCTCCCCGCCGCCGAAATAGCGCACGATATGAGGGTGGTTGAGTCGGCTGAGAATCTCCATTTCCCGACGGAAACGAGCCCGAATCAACGGGTCGGCACAGAGCGTGGGGTGCAACATCTTGACGGCCACGGGCTGCCCCCGCCACCGGGCGGCATAGACGGTTCCTACCGTGCCAGCCCCCAAGACCGGGCCCAGCACCAATTCCGACCAGGCCAGCCGCGTTGAGCGCTCATCTAGCCCGCATCGAGTATCGGGAGTGGAGACAGAGAGCGAAGTCTCGATGAGAAGGTCCTCCGGATATTTCAAATCGAACTGGAGCCCACGCAAGGGGGGCCGCGATTTCATTGTACTTATTCGCGTCGGCTCGTGCTCGCTGGGATGGCTTGCCACTCATAGCACCCGCGGCAGGGGAAGTGTCCCGGATCCGAGCATCATTGCCGGGAGTGTTTCAAGGCGGTGCGGGCCCAACGTCCGACTTGTTCCGCGATCTTCAGGAACCCTGCCGCCTGGGCCTCGAGCGTTTCCCGCTCGTTGTTGCGAGCCGCAGTTTCCAGTTGTTCGGCGAGCTGCGCGACGTCATGCAGTGCCACGTGGCGCGCGTTGCTCTTCAAGGTGTGGGCAGCGCGCTGGGCGTCCGCCCATTGCTTTTGCTCGACCGCCTGGTGGAATTGTCGCCCCAGCTTGGGTGCTTCATGCGACAGCAATTGCAATACGTCCCGCACCAGTTCTTCGTTGCCATGCATCTGTTCGACCAGTTGCTCGAAGGTCGGCGGGGACTTCAGCGTCAGGTCGTCGCGATGGTTCTGTGAAGCCGCATCTGCTACAGTTCGTTCCGCCGGACGGGCTGCGGTCGACGCCGCATGAGGCATCGCTGGTACCGATGCGTTGTCGGCAGCAAAGTCGAGTGGTTGGCCGCTGAGCACTTTATCGATCGCCGTTTGCAACGCCTGCAATGCAATGGGTTTGATCAAGAAACCGTCCATGCCCGCCTGCTGCGCTTTCTGTCGGTCGGTCGGGGAGGCATGCGCGGTAAGGGCCACGATGGTTTGCCGGGGAGCCCCCTGTGCCTCAGCGGCCCGGATCTGCCGTGTGGCCTCCAAACCATCAATTTCAGGCATCTGGATATCCATTAATACCAGGTCGTACTTGCGCTGACGGCACTTTTGGATGGCGCTGCGACCGTCGCCCGCCGTATCGACGCGGTGCCCCTCTCCCTGCAACATGTCGCGCAGCACAGTCTGACTGATGGGACTGTCTTCCACTAGCAAGACGTCGGCGGTGCGTTTTACTTTCGTCTGATCGGGCGGCGCGTCGGCGGACCGAGCCGCCTTCTGCCCCTTACCAGGTGCGGGCTGAGCGGCATCATGGTCGCGCAGTGCCTCCAGCAATTCTGCTTGTTTGACCGGTCGCGACAACCAACGGATACTGGCATATCCCAGCCACGGGGGGAGGTGGTGTGTGGACTCGCTGTAGATTTCCGTCAGCATGATCCATCTGCGTACGACCGGCGCCGACTCGCTGGCCGCGGCCAACAATTCGCGATAGTCCGCTAACACCACCGTGTTATTGCCGGCAGCGAACAACTCCGCCGGTTGGCGTTGAAACAAATCCTGGATGGTGATGTGCATGCAGGGGAACCCCAGGTGCTGCATGTCGCGCAGAAGCAAGCGGCTCCATGTGCTTGGATTTGCTGCAATCACGAACTGTTGCTCGCCCGTCCGGGTGGACACAGCAGCGTCGAAAGTGCGCAAGACCCGCAGAGGGATTTCGAAGAAAAAGCAACTCCCCGATTGAGGTTCGTCGTTCGGTGTGCGGGCATCGGTGACGCCGATCGTTCCTCCCATAGCCGCGACCAGGTCGCGACAGATGGTCAGCCCCAAACCCGTCCCGCCGAACCGCCGCGTCGTGCTGCTATCGGCTTGCCGAAATGCTTCGAAGATCACTTGCCGTTTCTCTGGGGGTATTCCCATCCCGGTATCGTGCACCTCGATGCGAATCGGCGCGAGTTGGCCGACCTCTGGCTGGGAATCGGCAGGACTGCGACGCACCGCGATGCGAATTTCACCTTTTTCGGTGAATTTGAGGGCGTTCCCCACGAGATTGAGGATGATTTGCCGGATGCGATGGGCATCCCCTTCCACCTGCACCGGGATGTCATGGGCGAAATCGATGACCACCTCCAAACCCTTGTACTGTGCGCGGGCCGAAATAGCCCGCACGGCATCCTCGACACATTCTCGCAATGCGAAGGGAGCGGGATCGATGTCTAGTTTTCCCGATTCGATCTTGGAAAAATCCAGCAGGTCATCGATCAGCATCAACAGGTTGCTGGCCGAAAGTTGGGCCAGTTCCAGGTATTCGCGCTGCCGCGCGGTCAAGGGAGACTTGGCCAGCAATTCGTGCAGTCCCAAAACTGCCGTCAACGGGGTGCGCAATTCGTGACTGACATTGGCGACGAATTCGCTCTTGGCCGCATTGGCCCGTTCGGCCGATTCTTTGGCAGCAACCAATTCGGTTTGCGCGCGTTTTCGTCGAGTAATATCGCGAATAAAGATTGCCCACCCTTGTGATCCGTCGACATCCAGCGGGTGCGTAGAGATTTCAGCATCGAACCAGGTCTGGTCCCTTCGACGCAACTTGGCTTCGATTCGCGTTCCGGTAGCCGCCTTCAAGATTTCTGCGATGGGGGCCTGTCGATGAACCAGCGGTCCGCCCGGTGGATCGCTAGCCCGGCCACCACTCTGTTCCAACGAGGTGTGGATGATGGATCCCAGGGGGGGATGATCCTTCTCGATACCCGCATAGCCCAAAATGCGCTCGGCAGCCGGGTTTGCCTCCAGCACGTGTCCATCCGCATCCACGATCAGCACGGCATCCAGGGCGGCATGAATCAAGGCGTGGGCCAATGACTCGATGCGTTGCAATTCGCGCTGCCGTAGATGTTCCTCCGTCACATCCCAAAAAATCCCGTGAACCCCCACGACCTCGCCCCGTTCGTCTCGCAACGGGGCTTTGCGGACCTGCATGAACCCCGTGGAACCATCGGGCAATTGGGTCTGTTCCACGTCGGTGAACACCGCGCCAGCGGCCATCACCCGGCGGTCATCCTCCACGAATTTGCGTGCGGCTTCAGCAGGAAACAAGTCGAAGTCGGTCTTCCCCAGAATCTCCTCGTACGATCGTCCAACCAGCTTGCAGAACGATTGCGAAACAAAGGTAAATCGTCCCTGACGATCCTTTTGAACGACGTGGATTGGCAAGTGTTCGAGCAGGGCCTGGCGGTCGGTTTCCAGTCGACGCACCGCCTGCTCGGAGGATTCGCTGCGGCGCTGCGCGTCGACCAACTGGGTTGTTTGGCGGCGCAAACGCCGCGCCAATCGCCATTGGCGACGATAGATGCTCCAGGGGGCCAGGGCCAGAGCCATCGTGACCGAAGCAATCGCCGTCTGAGCCGCCAGTACGGAGGCCAGGACCATCGTCTGCTGCTGCGGCAGTTGCTCGCGCACCAGGAGCACCAAGACGGTACTGCCAGCCGCCCACGTCCATAGGGTCAACGCCTTGCGTGGTGCAAATAGGACGCAGATAGCAAACGTCATGACCGGCAGAATCGCCAGCACGGCGACTGGCGTGAATTCGTAGTACCAGGGGATGAAACTGGCCAATACGGCCGCCGCGCCCAGCCATAGCCAACTGCGGCGCGGGATCAGCCGTAACAACTTCTCGATCATGAATGGGCCCTCGCCTGTAGCTGGGATGTTCGCTTGTACCGATTATGGCGGATGTACCGGTTTTAAGCGAATCGACGCAAGGCGCGCGTCAGAATTTGCTGGATTCTTCCAGCCGGGCTGACGCACAAAGTTTGACTCCCTGCGAATCTGACCTAGGTTTTCATTGCATACCTGAATTCGGCATGTGTCTCGTCGAGACCGGCCGCGCGGATGCACGGTGTGGCGCTCGAATCGCGGTGGCGAAGCGACGAGCTGTCACGTGTTGGTTTCCTGTTATGCCCGAACCTTTCGGGTGGTCTCGCATTTGGAGAGATGCAATGAAGAACTTCGTTTCCAAGGTACAGCGTTTCCTGGCGTCGGAAGACGGTCCAACCGCTGTAGAGTACGCCGTCATGTTGGCGTTGATCGTCGTCGTTTGCTTGGGTGCAATCACGTCGATTGGTACCAATGCCAGCCAGACATTCAACGACGTTGCCAACCAACTGTAGTGGGCGGCAGACGGGGATGGTTCGCCATCCCGCTTGCGAAGAAAACCGGGCAACGGCCCATCGCACTGGCGACAGTGCGATGCGGCCGTCAGCGCCGCTTGCACCAAATTCAGTCTTGTTTTCGATCCAGCTCAAACCAACTCCCAAACCGGCTGTGAGATTCGTCATGATTCCTACGTTATTGCCAACAGAGTCGCTGGCGAGCCTTTGGGAACTTGTTTGTTTTCTCAGTACGGTATTGGGGACCGTGGTCGTGTGGTGTTTTTCCTTCCGGTAACAATGCTGTCGTCGCCACGGGCCGAACACGGGGAACAGCGGCAATGCCGCCCAAGAGTCAGAAAGGGGTAGTCTCATGCAATCTGTGATGGATCACTTGATGGAAAACTGGCCGATGTGGATCGTGTCGGCGACATTGGTCGTTGCCGCCGTGATCGACGGCATGTACCTGAAAGTCCCCAACAAGATTACTTATCCGTTGATCGTTTCGGGATGGATCTACAGTGGTCTGACCGGCGGTTGGAGCGGCTTGGGGTGGAGTCTGGCGGCCACGCTGTTCGGTCTGGCGTTGCTGTTCGGATTGCACCTGATCGGAGGAATGGGGGCGGGGGATGTGAAGCTGCTCGCCGGTATCGCGGCCTTTGTGCACATCGAGCATACCTGGTATATCTTCATCGCTACTACCATCGTCGGCGCAATCATGGCTCTGGTGCAAATTGCTGTCAGCGGGCAGTGGGCCAAGCATTGGTGCCAAGCCCAAGCCATCCTGCATGAAATCGTCACGGTTCGCAACGCCGATCGCCTGTACGAGTTGTCGCAGGAACGCAAGCCGCGGATGCGGTTGCTCCCCTATGGAATCCCGATGACGATCGCGGCTATTGGTTACTTCGCGTTTGCCGGGTTGATTTAAGCAAAGGTGCGCACGCGTCGAGCCGATTGCCAAACTGCGGCAGTTCCAGCAAAGCCTGCTTCATCTGGTAGGCATCGAAGATTTGCGGCGCGGTGACAATTGACCGGGCACCGGCATAGGTCCTTTATCCGTCGAAATCCGCAGATACCACCCTGTTCATTTGGGTAGGTTTTGGAGGTTCGAGTCATTTTGCACTGCGGCGCGGACGATGAAACAAGAATGTACGCTTCCCTCCCCGATGCGCCCGTTGGCGAATGCCAGCATTGGGGAGGCTGAATTGCCCGAAAGAAAACGCCCCCCGAGAAAAACGCAGGTACCCCCTGCCATGGTTCGGTCGCCGAAATAATCAAGCGAAGGCACAGCGATAATGCGTTCAAAACCACTCGTATTGTTGACGGTCGCCTTGGGCTGCGGGATGATCGCCGCCGTTGGTGTCAGCAAGGCCCTCATGAAGGGAGATAGCGGTACCGGATCCGAAGCCATGGTGGAAATCCTGGTAGCGACCGAAGACCTCTCCCAAGCGGACAAGATCTCAGCGGAAAAAGTAAAGCTGGAAAAGTGGCCTAAG
This sequence comes from Planctomycetota bacterium, assembly GCA_003695565.1. Classification (GTDB taxonomy): domain Bacteria; phylum Planctomycetota; class Planctomycetia; order Pirellulales; family Pirellulaceae; genus Aureliella. Next base: position 6,716 of record RFIQ01000175.1, read on the forward strand.
CGGCGCGTCCCCGAAGGTGCGATCACAAAGTTGGAGCAGGTCGACGGCAAATTCACACGCCAGATGATCTTTGCCGGTGAACCAATCCTGGAAAAGAAAATTACCGATTCGCGGGCCAGCTTTTCGGTAAATGTCCCGCCCGGCTACCGAATCTTCGATATCGAAGGAGAGGCCGGGTACATCAAACCCGGTGACCATGTGGACATCGTAGGCATATTCCATCCGCCCGGCCGCGATTCCGTTCCAGAAACTCGAACCGTGATGCGCAACGTCAAGGTGCATGGGATCAATGGGAATACGTCGCGGGACGCCGATGATAGCGAGACGGGCAACCGCAACACGCGGGGAACGACATTCCAATTGTTGGTGCGGGAAAACCAGTTGGAGGCGCTGGCATTGGCCAAGGGGATGGGGAAACTGCAGCTCCACTTGCGGCCTCTCGATGAGAACGATGAAGAAGACGCCGATAGTGGTCAAGAATTCTTGAGCTGGGTGCAAGACCAGCAAAAACAGGATACTGAGGAAAAGGGAGCGCCTATCTTGCCGGGCCTCTTTACGCAACTTGCTCCCCGCTTGAACCCGTCCTCCAAAGCGACACCATCGGCAAAAAAACACCGCATGGTAATCGTCACGCCCGAAGGATTCACCGAGTATGAATGGAGCGACAACGACGAGCTGCCCCGCCCCGTTTCGCTCGTGGAAGACGAGGAATTGGACACCCAAGATGGGGGTTCCGATTCTAACTATGAAAATGTTTCTTCAGGATATGGTGGTTATACGCCGACATACCCTAATGGCGCCGATCCGTCCGAGATGGAGGAAGGCGGCGAGGGGGATGAAGACGAATCCGAGGAATCGTTCGAGTAGGATTTGTCCTACATCGAATGTTCTCGTTCTCTAGTCGAGAACACCACCCACCTCTCGTCCCAGCTTTTCTTCCTCTTGGATGTACCCGGCCAATGCGTCCTTCGCCGGCCAGGTCGAGTCGACACGCGGCAAGGTCCCTGGTTGCGATCGGTGCATGGGAGTCATGCGGCGATTTTTCCTGCCGCGCCACGTAGGGCGAAAACGG
>RFIQ01000176.1 GCA_003695565.1 Planctomycetota bacterium
CTTCTCGATCCCCCGGACGCCACGCTCAATGCTCCATGCCACACCAGGCGGTGGATCCAGTCGATGTGACGCGCAATCAACCGTGAACCGGAGCCGGCATGGGGGCCATCTGGTACGCCCGACTGCGGAACAGGAAATCGATCAAATTGCCTTCGTGCGGCTGTAGCCAGTTCAATCGGTTGGTCGGAATCGGTCCAATGTTGAGCCGGTCGATGTCCGTCGATTCGGTCAAGGAATCGATCAGGGCCTGGTCCTCCGTCAGTGCCGTACAGACAAGCGTGGGCCCGATCTTTTTCAAGACGTCGCGTTGAGGGCACTGCACGACGCTGACGAAAGGGAACATATATTCCTTCTTGGCCACGCTGCGGTCGGGACTGTCGGCATGGACGACCATGGGGCGCAGGTACGCACAACGTTCCATTTCAATCAGCCGGTCTCCATATCCGGCCGTCATGTCCGTGACACCAGTTTCACTCAAATCCTGCTGCACCATAGCAAAGGTACCGGTGGCCATTTGCTTGTTGGTGAAGGCGGCCAAACCGGCTTGAGGATCCTCTGGGGGGAGGACTTCGACCGGTCCCAACCGCTCGGCCAACGCCTGAGCAATTGCTTGGGTGTGTCGGGACGCCCAAATACCCGAGCAATTGATGCAGCTCCGGCCACTGTTGGAAAAGACGCTCTCGACCATTAAGTCCAGAAACTCCTCCCAGCGGTCCACCACGTCGTCTCCCAAGATGATCTTGCTGAAACCAGGCCCGTGGGCTTGGACACGTGGATTACCCTCGTATTGCTGGACCGTCTGGGCGCTACCGAAGACCATCGACCGCGGACATCGAGCCAGCAGCGTTCCGCCCACATCGTGGCCGCCGGGGTACAATGCGAACGCCTCGGCAGGAATCCCCGCTTCGGTAAACGCCGCTACCATCCGGTAGGGTGTCCAAGGTTCCTGGCTGCCCGGCTTCAGCAACAAACCAATCTTCAATGCAATGGCCGGCAACCACAGGGTATGCACTCCCGGTGAATTATTCGGTAAGACCGCGCCCAGGACGGGCGATTGCACCTGGTAACTGACGATCACGCCCCGTCCTTCGTCCCCGTAACCGCGAGACAGAATTTCCAGATCCAGCCCTCGGGTGAGCGCATCGAGGATGTCCGCCATATTGGCCAGCACGAACGAATTCTTCTTCATGTTGGCTCGGCACATGTGTTCCGGCAACCCGGTGCTGGCGCTTTGCTGGTGGATAAAGTCATCGACCGACTGTTTTCCGTCCCCGACCGGCAGCGTTTCGTTTTCAAACAAATGCGCAGCCCGGGAACACATTTGCAGCAGGTCGGCTGAAGGGATTTGACGCAGTACGGCGCGGGCGCGAGGGGCATGTCGCATGTCCAATTGCAACATCCCGCCGTTGACCTGAGATATCGCCGCAATCGGTTCGCCAGTCAGAAAATGGAATACCTCCTGCTTTTCCAGCGACTCGTAAGGCTTTCCCCAGCGAAGTGCAGGTAAGTGCAGCACAGCATTAGTCTCCTTGGTGAACCGGAATCGTGTAGAGCCGATGTCTTCTATCGCCACAGACTGGCGTGTAACCGAGGGCGTCCAAGCTCAGTACACACCCACGGTGGTCTGTGCGGCCAGCTTGTGGTAGGGGCGCACACCGCTGACACCGTCCCAGGGATACTTCCAGTACGGGCGTTCGCGCTCCCCTTCGTCTCGCTCCAGGAATCCTGGGACGAAGAACTCCTTGGTCATCGTGTAGAGTTTGACGCGTCCCGTTTCGCCGTATCCAACCAGATTTTCATGGTTATCGAAGTCGACCACCTCGACCACGGCACGCGGTTGCGGGGCATAGTAGGTGATCTTGTAACCTTCCTCCGCCGTAACCGGTTTGCTGCATGCCAATCCCATCAGCGTGTTGCCGTAGGTAGGCGTCATGTAAACGCCGCTCTCCTCAGGCGGTCCTCCCAGCAACTCCTCGACACAAAACCGCGTCCACTGAGGAGTGAATTCAGTACCACCAGAGAATATACCTGTGATGCCCGTTTCGGGTATGCTGGTCCCCTGCTCAGCCAAACCGTAGGCCAGCGCTTCCAACAGCTTTGGTGTGGTGAACATGCATTTGATATCATGACCGGCCGAGAGAATCGTCAACGCTTGGTCGACACAATGCTTCTTGTATTCCTCGAGATGTTCCATCCAGCCCTTCTTGATCAATTTGACGACCCAGCGAGGATCCAAGTCGATACAAAAACAAATCCCGCCGCGGTGCTGGCAAAGATGCTCGACGGCCAACCGTAGACGTCGCGGCCCCGAAGGCCCGAGCATCAGCCAATTGGCTCCCTTGGGGAAATACTCGTCAGGCAAGGTGTCGCTGAACATTTCATAATCGATGCGATGGTCCTCGACCACCACGCGAGTCTTAGGGATGCCCGTCGTTCCACCTGTCTCGAACACATAGATTGGGCGGTTCTCGTATGCCTTGGGGACCCATCGCCTAACCGGTCCACCGCGCAGCCAATCATCTTCAAACAGTGGAAATTTCTTCAGGTCGTCGAAACCCCGAACTTCTTTGAGCGGATCGAACTTCAGCTCCGATTTTTTCTGTAGCCAGAAGGGACAGCCTGTGCTTTCATGGAAATGCCATTGAACGATTTCATACGCGTGGGCATCGAGTCTATCTCGGGCCTCCTTTTGCGCGGTTTCCAGATCCGTTGTACGGGCATCAGTGCTCATCGGTCGACTCGCTATGGCAAAGGGGAGATTGGCAGCAGGAAACGGTTCGAGCTGGAGCGGCACCGCTTCTGGAAGCCCCCTGTCGTGGGGACCCTGATTGTGGAATTACCTGGCCGAGGAATCAACTGGCGCGGCTCCGCGCCACCGTATCAGCAGCCACGCGACACACCGATGCGGACGATGACAGCTATTCCACGGACCCATCCGAGCGTGCAGCGCTCGACAGGCGGATACCGGGTCCCAAACAGTCGAGGGACCACCAGCGGGCGCCAGCCACGTCGCGGTGAAGAACCGCGCGGCGGGGGCTCGTCAGCACGACGAAGATAGCGTACCGGCCAGACTTCGGCAACTGTCCACCATCTCCAAGCGGGTATCGAGAATGGACTGGTCGCGCGCCCAGGCTCGGGCCGTTTCCAAAGAGATGCGACCGTCAGCGACCAGATTCGCAAGCGATTGCTCCAGCAAGAGCGTGCCGTCGTTCATCGATGTTTGCATCGTCGAATGAATCTGGTGGATTTGTCCGAGCCGGATGAGATTAGAGATGGCATGGTGAACGCGCATGATCTCC
>RFIQ01000177.1 GCA_003695565.1 Planctomycetota bacterium
GACAGGAGGAGTTCACCAGCCGCCTGCAGCGCTACTGGCCCGAGCTGTTCGCATTGTTGTACGAACTGTACGGTTCGCGTTACGACTTCTTCTACCACCTCGAACAGATATTGCAAACGGCGGCGGCCGCCTGGTCAGAACGATCGGATGCGTTGCGCGAACTCGATCGACGACGAATCAACGACGCGTCCTGGTTCCAATCGGAGCGAGTTGTAGGCGGGGCTCTGTACGTCGATTTGTTCAGCGAGAATCTCGTCAAACTGCGCGAGCACGTTCCGTACTTCCAGAACCTGGGACTGACCTACTTGCACTTGATGCCCTTGTTTGCCGTGCGGCCGGGCAACAACGACGGTGGATACGCCATCAGCAATTACCGGTCTGTCGATCCGCGTTTGGGCACCGTGGATGACCTCAAGGTTCTGGCGGACGAGCTGCGAGAAGCCGGCATTTCTCTGGTTCTGGACTTTGTTTTCAATCATACGGCCGACGACCATGAATGGGCGCAACGGGCCCAAGCCGGAGAGCGCGAGTACCAGGATTTCTACTACATATTTCCGGACCGCACGCTGCCGGATCAATACGAACGCACACTGCGCGAGATCTTCCCTACCGTTCGCCGGGGAAATTTTACCTGGCATGACGGAATGCAACGCTGGGTCTGGACCACATTCAATAGTTTTCAATGGGATCTGAACTACAGCAACCCGGCGGTCTTTACCGCCATGCTGGGAGAAATGCTGTTCATCGCCAATCTGGGAGTCGATATCCTGCGGTTGGACGCAGTGGCATTCGTTTGGAAGCAGATGGGGACGAGTTGTGAAAACCTGCCACAAGCCCATATGTTGATCCGGGCGTTCAATCGATTGGCCAAGATCGCAGCCCCGGGCCTGTTGTTCAAGTCCGAGGCGATCGTCCACCCGGACGAGGTTGTGAAATACGTGCGTCCCGATGAATGCCAACTCTCTTACAATCCGACGTTGATGGCTTTGCTGTGGGAATCCTTGGCGACGCGCAAAGTCGAGTTGCTGGTGCAAACCTTGCATCATCGGTTCAAATTGCCCGAGGGAACCGCCTGGGTCAATTACCTTCGCTGCCATGATGACATTGGCTGGACGTTCGACGACGCGGACGCAGCCGCCTTGGGAATCAATGCCTACGACCATCGCCGGTTCTTGAACGATTTCTATACCGGCCAGTTTCCAGGCTCGTTCGCGCGCGGCATCCCCTTTCAAGAAAACGTGGAAACCGGCGACATGAGAATCTCCGGGACCATGGCCTCTCTGGCCGGTTTGGAGCAGGCCATCGAGTTGGAGGACGAGGAGAAAAAGGAATTGGCGATTCGCCGCATGATCGTGCTGCACGGCGTCACGCTGAGCATCGGGGGTATCCCCTTGCTGTATCTAGGCGAAGAGTGGGGAATGCTCAACGATTACGATTTCGTATTGGATCCGGCCAAAGCGGGCGATTCCCGGTGGATTCACCGCCCGCGCATGCGCTGGGAGTTCTTAGAAGAACTCGACGATCATATCGCATCGGGGAATGGCTCCATCCGCAGTCGCATTTTTCAGACCATTCGCCGCCTGATCGCGCTGCGGAAATCGCAACCTGCCTTCGGCGGACAACAGATGGAATTGTTGACGATGGCCAATCCTCACGTGCTGGGATTTGTGCGGAGCCGTGAAGGGCACCGCGTGATCGTCGTGGCAAACTTTTCCGAATACCCGCAGACCATCGACGGCAATCGGCTCCGCACTGCCGGCCTGGGACGGTTCTTCGAAGATATCATTGAATCCAAGACCTATGCCACCAGCGAGCCTGTGCCCCTGGCCCCGTATCAACTGCTGTGGCTCAAACGCGTATAACGAATCTCGCCATGCTGGCCCACGACGCAACCCGCCCGCCGTCCCCCTCGGTGCTGACCACCGATTTGGATGGCACCCTGATTCCACTGGAGAACGAACCGGACAACGTAGCGGATTTGCAAACGCTCAGCCGTGAATTGCAAACCAGCGCTACTCGCCTGGTGTTCGTGACGGGCCGCCACTTATCTTCGGTGATGGATGCCATCGAACAGCACCGCCTGCCGGATCCCGATTGGATCGTGTGCGATGTAGGCACATCCATCTACCGGCGGACTGCCCCGGGCGAGTTCGCATTGGATGCGTCCTATGCAGATCACTTGCAATCGATCATTCAAGGCTTCTCCGTAGAATCCCTGCACGAGCAACTGGTACAGATCAAGGGTCTGCGGCTCCAGGAAGCGGAAAAACAAGGGCGGTTCAAGCTGAGTTACTACTCCGATGCGGAGCGTATCGAGGCCATCTCGAACGAGATCCAACAAGTGCTTCGCCAGACCGGGGCGCCGTACACCTTGATCCACAGCATCGATCCGTTCAACGGCGACGGCTTGCTCGATCTGCTTCCATCGGGCGTCTCCAAAGCTCATGCACTCGGGTACTGGGCGCGCGCCCTGGGAATACAACCGACGGAAATCGTATTCGCGGGAGATTCAGGTAATGACACGGCTGCTCTGACCGCCGGTTACTGTGCGATCCTGGTGGCCAATGCCGATCGGCGCCTGGCCCGCCAGGTGCATGCCGTCCATCAAGCGGCCGGGTGGTCCAATCGCCTGTACCTGGCGCTGCAACCTGCAACCAGTGGTGTACGAGAAGGGTGTCAATGGTTCGGCCTGGTCGAGCCATCGGTTCCCGACCCGCCCCGCTGGGGTGCCACGCCGGTCGCGCACGATCGCACGCATTTCCGCATATGGGCCCCGCGCTGCCAATCGGTTTCCGTCGCCGCGGAAACCGCCTCGGGATTGCAAACTCATGCACTTGAGCCAGACGGACAGGGCAACTTCAGCGGTACGATGCCTGGCATCGCCGTCGGTGATCGCTATCGCTACTTGCTCGACGGCACACTGTTGCGTCCCGATCCCGCCTCTCGGTGGCAACCGGAGGGAGTTCATGGTCGATCGCAGATCGTCGACTGGAACGCATTCCCCTGGACCGACGGGCGGTGGCAGGGAGTAGCCAGGCGGGATCTCGTCATCTACGAACTGCACGTGGGGAGCTTTACCGAGTCGGGAACGTTTGCTGCCGCCATCGATCGCTTGCCGGATTTGGTCGATCTGGGGATCACCGCCATCGAACTGATGCCCGTCGCGCAGACGCCTGGCCGCTGGAACTGGGGATACGATGGAGTGGGATTGTTCGCCCCCGATACGGCCTACGGGTCGCCGGACGATTTTCGGGCTCTGGTCGACGCCTGCCATGCGCACGGATTGGCGGTAATCCTGGATGTGGTTTACAACCACATCGGCCCGGAAGGAAACTATCTGGCCGACTTCGGTCCCTACTTTTCATCGCGGCATCGTACGCCTTGGGGGGAAGCCTTCGCGTTCGACGAAGAATCGCGGGAACATGTGCGGGGATTTGTGATCGAGAATGCAATCCGGTGGCTGGATGAATACCATTTGGATGGATTGCGTTTGGACGCCGTACACTGCATGCACGATTGCAGCGGGCCGCATATCCTGTGCGACCTTCGTCAGGCGATTGCAGCCTACGCCCAGACAGTGCGACGTACGATCCACCTGATTGCCGAAGCGAATGTGTACGACGCCAGCTTGCTGCGCCCTGAGAAGGCTGGGGAGCCGTATGATGGGATCTGGGTCGACTGCTTGATGCACGCGATCTACTCCTGCGCGGTGCCGGAATTGCAACTGACCAACCGCCGGTACCAGGGCGCCGCGGACGTGGCCACGGCACTTCGCCGCGGCTATGTGTACGCCTATGATGGCCAGCAGCCCCAGCGCGTTGCCGAGCCGAGCGAGACGGATGAACAGGTGGATCGTTCACGGTTCGTGGTGGCGCTGCAGACGCACGATGCAGTGGGCAACCATCCCCAGGGGTTGCGACTGCACCATCTCGTCTCGCCGGAATTCCAGCGTGCTGCCGCCCCGCTGGTGCTGCTCAACCCTGGTATCCCGATGGTCTTCATGGGTGAACCGGAGGCCAGCGCAGCAGCATTTCCCTTTTTCGCCGACTTTGAGGATCCTGCGTTGCGGAAAGCGGTCGATCAGGGCCGGATGCGCGAGTACCCTCAACACGATTGGGCGGGAAGCGTTCTGCCGCACGATGCGCAAGCATTTCTGAGTGCCAAAGTGCTGGATCGAGACACCGCCATGTGGAACTGGTACCGCGACCTGCTTCGCCTGCGGCGCCAGGGCGTGCAAGAGGGGTGGTTGCATGCCTCGCGATTGCGCATCTCCTGCGCGCCGGAGCATCATTTGTTTTCCATGCACTATGATGCACCCGACGGGAGCCGCATCGCCGTCCACGTCCGACTGAGCGATCGAGGCGGGGGCAGCCAAGGCCAGGCGGCGGCCACTCCCATCCGGCTGGACATTCCCGCCAACTCGGTGCTGCTGGCCTGGCGATCATCGGGTGCGGCAACCAGTCCATCCATCGAACTGCCGCTCAACGCAGCCGTAATTGCCCGCACTCCGGCTGACTACTGCGGATGATGGTAGGAAGCCTCGAACAGTTGCAGCTTTTCCTGAGCCATCAAGGCGGCCTGTTGGGCCGATTCGAGCTCCTGTTCCAGTTGGCTGACTAGTTGGCTCTTTTCTGCCAGGGAAGCTGTCACCGCAGTTTGTTGAGCTGCCAGCGCCTCCACACGCTGTTGCAGTTCCGCAAGCTGAGCTTTGAGTTCGGCCAACTGCGATTCCATTTCCGTCGCACGCTTTTGTTCTTCCTCCTTTTGCTGTTTGACCGATTCCGCTTTGGCAGTCAATTCGGTCAATCTGGCAGACGCTTGCTCCGCCTCCTGTCGCAGAGTCTGGGCATAGGCATCCAGCGCCGCTTTGTCAGCCTGAGCCTGCTCCAGTTCCGCTTGAGCCGCCGTTAGCCGAGCCTCGAGGGCGGCCCGACGCTGCTCGGCGGTTTGAGCGGCAGCAGCCAGTTTTTCTTGCTGGGCCTGTGCCGCACTCAATTGTTCGGTCAATGCCGCTTGTCGCTCCTGCATCGCTTGCACTTCCTGCTTTCGGGCAGCGAGCTGACCGGCAGCCTGTTCGCGGGCGGCCCGTGCGGCTGCCAGTTTCTCCTCGAGCGCTTGGATCTCGCTATCGTACTTGGCCACCTGCTGGCTCAACGCTTCGGCGGCCTTCGTCGCCGTGGCCAATTGCTGCATGACTTGCTGAGATTCCTGCTGCAACGATTGCGTCTTAGCAACGGATTGTTGTGCTGCCGATTGAGCCGCTGCGGCAACCTGCTGGGCCGAATCCAACTCGGCACGAATCGCATCCAGGGCAGTTTGGGCTTGCTTCAATCGCGTGTGGATCGACGGAGGGTTGGCCGCCACGGGATGGGCTGCCGCAGGGTCTTCGACCGGCCACAAGCGGACATTTCCGTTCCAATCTCCACCGGCCACGTACTTTCCGTCGCCGGTGATGGCTACTTCCAGTACCATTTCCGACAGACCGGTAAACTCCTTCTTCAGACCGCCATTCCCATCCCAGACCTTGACTTTGGCATCTCCGCCGCCGGTGGCGATCAGTCCGCTCTGGGCGTATGCGATGGCATGCACGCCCCCGCCGTGCGCATTCCAGGACTTGATCTCCTTCGATTCGAACATGTCCCACAACTTGACCGTCCCGTCCAGGCTGCTGCTGGCCAGCACATTCGAATCGGGGCGGAAATCGAGCGAGCGAATCTCTCCCTTGTGGCCTCTCAAGTCAGCGTACAGAGTCCCGGTATCCGCTTCCCAAACGAGCAAACCGTTGCTGCGATCGCCCGAGGCCAGCAGAATACCGTCAGGGCTGTAGCGGAGGGTGTACACCCAATCGGTGTGCTTCTTCAATTGCAGCACCACTTCCCCGGTAACGGTATCGAATACGCGGATGATTTTCTGCGGGCCGGCCAGAGCGATGCGCTGTTTGTCCGGCGTGATATCGGCCGCCAATACGATGTCCAATTCGTCGCCCACCTTGGCAATCCGCTCGCCCGTGGCGACGTCGACCAGCACCGCGCACCCGCTGTGGCCGTGGCGTCCGCCGCCGATCAACAACTGGCGACCATCGCGGGTGAACACCAGCGACTGCGGCTCCCCTTCGGGAAAGGGGAGGACTCCCAGGAGTTGGCCGGTTTCGGCGTGGTACAACGACACCTGTTGCTGCCCCCCCAAGGCGATTAGCGGTGCCCAGGGGCTGGCTGCCAGCGCGCTGATAGCGGCGCTGCGCGGCGTCTCCTGCACCGGTTCCCGCAACAGCGATTGGGGCATGGGAGGAGGGCCCTCCGGGCGCCCCGTGGTGACATTGCCCAACAGCGAGGCGGCGGCCGCGTTGTTGCGTTTGATCTTGCTCCCGGCGTTTTCCGGCATCCCCTGCTCGATCCAGGTCTTGATCAGGGCCATCTGTTCTTTGGGAATGGGATCCTGGTCGGGAGGCATGTAGGGTTGTTCCGCGTGCGTGATCAGCTTGAACAATCGAGACGCGTCGGCATTGCCCTCGACAATGACTTGCCCGGAAGAACCGCCGGCCAGCGTAGCACCGTAACTGTCCAGCGCCAAATCACTCTCTTTATCGCTTTCGCTGTGGCACGCGCTGCAATGCTCCCGAAAAATCGGCTTGATATGATCTTCAAACGTAATCTTCGTTTCTTCAGGCGGAGATTTCTCCGACTGCGCTAGTAGCGATGTGGCACCCGCCAGGATCCACAGAATCGAAGCAACTACTCGGATCTTCATGTCTTCTCAAGCCTACGCAATGGAACAAAAAACCGCTAACCGCGCAACCTGCTGTACGTGTGCCGAGGCGGAGGTGCATGGGCCGAACGGCGATGCGCTGGACCATCCAGGCTGGAGCCGCTCAATGGTTGAACATGAACTCGCGACTGTTCAACACAGCCCAAAAAACGTCTTCCAAGCCGACTCGCGCATCGCCAGCCTCCGCGACCATTTTCGTCAGTACGTCGGTCTCTTGCTGCGTCGGGTGGCGAGCAAGGCACCGCACGAAGATGCGATCGATGACCTGCGGCACCTGCAACCCCTGGTCCAGCCAGGTGGGGACGAGTTTCCCTTGGCTGATCTTCCCTTGGGTTGTGCTTCCGTTGATCAAGTGCAGCGCCTGGGACAGGGACGGATCGGTACTGGCCTCGCACTCGCACACCGTATCGCGAGGAGATCGGCCAAAGGTGGTCAGGAAATAATTGCTGGTCCCACCATCAGCGATCTGAACCGCCCGTGCCCCCAAGGGCAATCCTCGGAATTTGTCCTTGGTGCCGGTGGCTTGGGAGATGCAATCGAGCAGCATTTCGGCTGGTATCCGCCGCACCTGGGCGTACGCATAATTCCGCGAGTCGAATTCGTTGTCCTGGTTCGGCAGGGTCGAACGTTGGTATGCGTCGGAGTTGCATATATCGCGGACAAGCTGTTTCATATCGAATTTGTATTCCGTCAGCTTCCGTCCCAGTTCGTCGAACAGCGCCGGGTTGCTGGGAGGATTGCTGACACGGATGTCATCCACTGGATCGACGATGCCGACGCCCATGAAGTGTTTCCAGACACGGTTGGCGATGCTCTTGGCGAAATAAGGATTCTCGGGACTGGTAATCCACTCGGCCAGCACCTCGCGCCGATCTCGCCCCTTCGTATCCGGGCGTGGCCCCCCCAGGAACGTCGGCGGTACCGGCCGCTTGGTGACCGGATGATTCACTTCTCCGCTGCCCCGGTTGTAAATGATGATTTCGCGATAATCCTCTCCCGTCTTTCGACCGATCTGGGAGAAGAACGAAGCGAAACCGTAGTAATCATCCATGGTCCACCGGTCGAACGGATGGTTGTGGCACTGGGCGCACTGGATGCGGATTCCCATGAATACCTGCGCCACGTTTTCGGCAGTCTTGAGCGTATCGCGCTCCACCTGATAAAAGTTCGTAGCCGGTTGCTCAAACACACCGCCATTGGAAGCAATCAATTCTCGCACGATCTGATCGATAGGAGTGTTGTTGGCGATGGCGTTGGTCAGCCAACTGGAGTACAGAAAAGCAGCCTTGTAGCTGACCTGATTGTTGCTCTTGACCATCAACAACTGAGCCCATTTCATGGCCCAGATTTCAGAGAACTCTTTGCGCTGCAGCAAGCGATCAACCAGCTTTGCCCGCTTGTCGGCAGACGTATCGGCCATGAATTCCTGGTATTCTTCCTCGGTGGGCAGCAAACCGACGATGTCGATGGTGACGCGGCGAAGGAATTCCTCGTCGCTGCATCGAGGGCTGGGGGGAATGCGCAGGCGCTTTAGTTTCTCGCCGACCAGGCGATCGATATAGTTGCCCGACTCGGCGGGCGGGGTGTACTCCAGTCCAGCGGGCAAGGCCAGGACCTGAGTCCCCACCGTATGCGTGTCGAACCGCGCCATGACGAAAGCTTCACCGCGCACTCCAGCCGTTACGGCACCGCGATCGGTGACTGCTGCCGTCCGCTCATTGTTCGTGGTGAATGCGGCCAGTCCCGTGACATCCCGCGTTGTGCCGTCGCTGTAGTGCGCCACAGCCACCAATCGCTGCGTTGCTCCTTCCCCCTCCAAGACGGCTTGCGGAGGAAATAAATCGACGCGGGTACACTCAGGCGGTTCGCTGGCGTCCAGTTTCGCCCCGTCCTGCAGCCACTTCAGCAAGGTATGCGCGTACTCGCTGTCGGGCTCCATGCGCTTGCCGCCGGAGTGCGGAACCGCCCCAATGGCCTTCAGATAGACCAAACTCTGCTCGGGAATCGCCAGGTTGATGCGGCGGAAACCGACTTCGCGAGTAATCCTCTGATAGTCACCACGCGGGTCGAAGCCGAACAGGGACAGTCGGAACCCATCCTTGCCCCGCGCCGCACCGTGGCACGATCCAGTATTGCAACCCGCCCGAGTCAATACGGGCATCACGTCCAGGTGAAAACTGATTTCCTTCGGCTTGTCTGCCTGGACGACGTGCACGGGACTGCGAGCGCTCATGCCGTTCCAGGCGGCGACGAGCACGGTCTCCCCATCGGCCTTCGGTTGCAACCGATAGTCTTGAATCTCGACCAGCCCCGGGTCTTGCAGTTGCCATTGCGCTTGCTCGGTGACATCGACGGTCACTCCATCGGCCCGTTCGGCCACCGCGATCACATGCTGGTAATCCGCCGCTCCATTCAACTGGACTTCCGGCGGGTAAACGGTCAGCGTCTTCCATTGGTCGGCGGGCTGGTCCGCGTCCACCGAGGGGCAGAACCAAACGCTCCACACCACACCGACCAACGCCATCAACCTGAACACCTTGTTGTTCCACATAATTCTAGACTCCGTGTTTTCGCCCCAGGGGCGTTGTCTCCAGCCCAACGGGCGAAGCATAGCAGACGATTGAATCCGTGCGATTGTTTCGTAACATCTCCCTGCGCGGAGCAAGCCTCACAACGCAGGTGACCAGCGCTGGCGCGGCAACAGCCCCGGGCGCTGGCGGTCCCTATTGATCCTTGTTGAGCAACCCCTTGGCGGCGCGCAACTGCTCCAGGCGGCTCAACGGTTTCGCGGCTGGCGCAGCGGGTTTGGCGGCCGTCTTGGCAACCGGCTCAGCTTTCGGCTGCGGCGGTGGCGGTACGAGCTGCAACTCTCCGCGGCCGGTCGTCTGCACAATCTGGCCGCCCGGGCGGGTAATCGTCGCCTTGACGTACAGCGTCTTGAATTGTCCAACCCGTGCATCGGCAGCCACCGAGATGGGGAACGCCAATTGCTGCATGCCTTCCACCAGTTGCACCTTCGGCTGCGCACACGTGACGCCGGCCGGCAGACCCACAATCTCGAATTCGACGTCCCCTTCGGGAGGTCGATTGATCTCCAGACCCACAGGAATCACCCCAGACTGACCGGTTTGCAAAACGGTCTTGGCGAACTTGAATCCGAAATACGAGTCCTCGATTTGCAAATTGATGAAATTCGTCGCGCACCAGACGGCGGCATTGCGGGAGGTGGCGCGGGCGAGCACGGTGATGGGAAAATTCCCCAGCGCGGCATTGGAGTTGGCCGTCACCGGAATGCGAGCCTCGTTCTGGTCGGGCTCGATCCGCACCGAACCGCTGGCGGACACGCCGCTGGGATTGTACAAGACGCGCAAATAGATGCGCTGTTTGTACCCCTCGTCACGCTGTACCCGTACAACGTAGTGGGTGCTGCCGCTGCGCACCAAGGGAACTTCCGGCTGAACCAGTTCGATACTGAAGGGCAGCTTTTTGGTCACGGCGATGGCCAGGCGATCGGCATCGTGGCCCCATACATCGCGATTATTCTGGCCGCGGACCAACATGGTGCGTTGCTTCAACGCGCCGCGGACGCCGGCACCGTCCGGCAGGGTCTCGGCGATCAAATCTGCCAGGGCAGCATCGGGAGACGCCTCTGCGTCGGCGCGAATCATCATGGGGATATAGCTTTGATTGGCGGCAATCGTCGGCGTCATCAGCTCCAACCCTGCGGGGGCATCTTCCAACCGCAGGGCCAGATCCCCCCCGAACCCGGAACGGCGGGCACGCAGCAGCACTGCCATCTGCCCCCCTTGCGGGACCTCCACGGTCTGAGAGACATACCGTTGCAATTCATCGATGGTCAATTCCAACGACTTGCCCGGCGGCGACACCTCGATGCGGTAGGCATGAATGGGACTGCCTTCGAACAACTGGTCGCGGATAGCGACCAGATACTCGCCATCTTCAGGAATCTTGAAAGACTGCTGGCTGTCGGGACCGCCACTGTCATCGTTGGCAGCCAATCGACCGCCGGTCGCCTTGTGGATTTCCAGCCAGCTATCCAACGGTGAACGGATGATGCGACGAGCGTAAACCGTAAACAACAGCGTCTGGTTCTTCTTGGCTTTGATCTTGAACCAGTCGACATCACCGGGCTTTTCCAACACTCCGTTGAAGGCCACGGGAACATCCACGGCCACCAAGGCAGCGCGATCGTCATCGGGCTCGGCGGCGACCACATTCGGCATGTCGACGACTCGCAACCTGTTAGGCGACGGAGCAACCTTGCCGTCCCGCACACAAACATACTCGAATTCACCCGGTTGATCGGGCAACTGGATTTTCTCCTGCCAGGTCTCACCCGACGCGTCGACGATGGTGGCATCGATCACTTCGCCAGGTCGCCCCCCCGCGGGAACGATCGCCAAGGGACGCGGAAAGTCACCCACATGCAGACGATATTGACACCGGTCGTTGCCACCGAACGAACTCTCGCGGACTTCGATGATGTACGTTCCGGCCTTGTCCGCCACATAGGAGCATACGCAATCCTGTTGCAGGAGCGGCGCATCATCGCTACTCGCCAACTCGAATCGCTGCGCATCCAAGATGGCTACGAACGGATCGAAAAACTCGGTGCCCAGCCGCAATCCCTCGAGCTCGACGGTCAGCTTCTGCCCAGCTTCCAGGTCGACGGCGAAGTAATCGACGTCCTCAGTCTTTACCACGCCACTGACCGTCGAATTCAAGGCGACTTTCTGCGGCGTAGCGAAATCGCTATTCGGCTCAACCTCTTCCACCTGCGGCAGATCGGAGACTCCGAAATACCGCAGATTAGAAATACCGGTCTCGGTGGCCAATCGCAGCGCATGCAAGCCGGGTTGGCAATCCGGAGCAATCCGGACCTTGGCCTTCACTTGACTGGCGCTGACCGGCTCTAATTCCAACACCTCGACGCCGGAATCGTAAAACAACAGTTCCGTCGTATCATCCAACCGCGCGCCAGAAATCAGCAACTCCGCTTCCGTACCGCGTTGGAATCCTGGCGGGTCGAAACGGGTAACCGCCGGAGCATCGGCAAACAAAGGCCCCGCCGACATGCTGACAACTCCGGCGAACCATGCAGCAACAAGCACTCTCAGCCTTGAATTCACGGCGAACTCCTGTCAGAGGCATAGGAACAAAAACTTACGCCAGAATCGGCTTAATGACTTGACCGCCATCGACGATTTCGATGGGGCGATCTCCCGGAGCCATCAACTCCTTGTCCGCGACGATACCGAGCAAGTGATACATGGTTGTCGCCAGATCCGCAGGCGAAACGGGGTCCTGATCGGGCTCGGCAGCCGTCGAATCCGAGGCCCCATGGATGTACCCACCCTTGATGCCTCCCCCAGCCAGCAGCACGCTGAAGACCTTCGGCCAGTGGTCGCGACCGGCCGTCGAATTGATCTTGGGCGTCCGGCCGAACTCGCTGCTGACCATCACCAACGTGCTTTGCAACAAACCGCGCGAATCCAGGTCTTGCAACAGGGTCGCCAACGCCTGATCGAGGGCCGGCATCTGCCGATTGAAGTTGTTGGTGATGTCATTGTGCATATCCCAACCGCCGTAGGTCAGCGTAACGAACCGCGCCCCGGCCTCCACCAACCTGCGAGCCAACAACAACCGCTGGCCGGCCTGATTGCGTCCGTACTGATCCCGCAACTTATCGGGTTCCTTGTTGATATCGAAGGCATCCCGCGCCTTTTCCGAACTGATCAGGCTGTAGGCTCGCTCGTAGAAACTGTCCATCGCGGAGACTGCGTCGGCGCGCTGCCGCGTAGCGAAGTACTGATTGACCGCATCCAGGGCTGCCCGCCGCCGAGCAAACCGTTTCTCATCCACCCCGCCGGGCAGGCTCAAATCCTGCACCCGAAAACCACTGCTGGCCGGATCACTACCCAAACTGAACGGCCCATAGGAACTGCTCAAGTATCCGCTGCCGGCAAACTCATTGGGCTTGTTCGGCACGCAAATGTAGGGAGGCAGATTGTTTCGCGGGCCATATTCATGACTAACCACCGAACCAAAGCTGGGGTAGACCAGCGCCGGACTGGGCTTGTACCCGGTAAACATATTGTGCGTGCCCCGCTCGTGCGCCGCCTCTCCGTGCGTCATCGAGCGAATGATCGTGAACTTGTCCGCACACTGAGCCAACTTGGGCAACGTCTGGCTGATGATTTCCCCCGTGTTGGTTCGCACCACCCCCATCTCCCCTCGATACTCCAGAGGGCTATAGGGCTTCGGGTCGAACGACTCCTGGTGCGCCATGCCGCCCGGCAGAAAGACATGGATGACACTCTCCGCCTTGGCCGGAATGAAATCGTAATTCTTCTGATCCCCATAAACGCTGCGCAATCGCAAGAAGTCCGCCAACGTCAAACCGCCAACGGCACCCACTGTTACGAAACTACGACGGGAAAGACCATTACCTCGGCATTTCATCGACAGTCACTCCGTTTTGGGGACACAGAACGTAAGCCACCACAAACCCCCACCTGCGAGGGCTGCTGCCGCCCAGCCAGGACCAACCGGGCCCCGGACGCGGCGGCTCGCCAAACCACACGGATAACCCTAGGAAATCCATGCGGCTGGGCGAGGTGCGTTCGTTCCAATGAACAAAAATTGTAGACAGTTCGTTCGTATTGCCAGCGATTCCGAATCAATGAACCTTGTGACACCGGAGTCGCCTGCACTGCGAATGGCGTGGAGCCCCGAAGGGATCGGAGCCGAAAGGGTGGGAAGGATCGGTGGGTCGCCCCTGCGATGCAATACCGTGCGGAGCGAAGCTTGCGTCGAGGCGCAGAGCCGAGAGTATTTTAAGTGGCTAGTCCATGCTTGTCAAAGGATCTGTGCCGCTTTTGCCAAGGTTGCGGGGTGTACGGCGTGACCGTCTCGAGGATCACTCCGCACGCCGGGCCCGCATCGAATAAACCTAGAAAGGGCATGAAGCAGGTTCCTTTCAGGGAGCTGCTTCGGGCGCAGCCCTCTTGGCACCGTAGCCTGCCCCTCCGAGTCAGGCGCGCTTTCCAGCCCGATTCTGCCATCCGCGTCCTCCAACTCCGTAGCCTGATTCTCCGAGTCGGGCCCTGCGCCGTCTTCCCACCTCCCCGCCGAACATTCAAAACAGTGCTTGGCAAATAGGTTGCACGGCGGGGGAGTCCCTTTCGGCGAAAGGGGCCCACGGTGATGGCGGTGAAAGGGCCCCACGTGGCTTGCAGCCGCCGGATGCAAGTCGGACCAGTGCATGAGATTGCTCACTCCCTGTTGGTGCGACTTTCGATGTCGCCGCACGAAGGTAGCGTATGCGGCTGACGAGCCGGTGATTGGGCTCGGTGGATGATGATGCAGAGAACTCGGCGTGGTGTTTGCGTGGACGGTGCAGCGGTCGACGTCGTTTTCTGGGGTATCAAA
>RFIQ01000178.1 GCA_003695565.1 Planctomycetota bacterium
ATTTACCGTGATCCATATTACAGACTAGCACCAAGCTATGCAATCAGATTGCGTCTCCGCAAGGAAACTCGCCCAAGAATGGTACTTTTTCGCATGAATACGCCCAAAACAGCAAAATGATTTGCAGTTTCTGGCTTGAAGCCGATATTCATGTGCCACTTGCAGCGATTGTTGCAACCATATCACCGCACGACGACCTGAGGGCACGCGCGGTGGCCTATCCGGGACCGGCTACGAACAGACGCCGATGGGGCGCAGGTCGAAAACCCGCAGCTTACATGCGGCGCTGCGTTTTGGGATTTCCGGCGGCCGAGCGCGGACGTCCACGGCCGGTGATCTCTTGCCGAGCCGCTTCGATGGCCCGACGGCGATTCGGGTTATCCGCCTGGCCGGTCATTTCATACAGAAAACGGCTGGGGAAGGTCGGTCGAAGCTTTCCCCACTTCATGCGTTGCAGAGGGAACGAGAGGGTGAGCTGATCCTGGGCACGAGTCACTCCCACGTAGCACAGTCGGCGTTCTTCCTCGACATCGTCGAAATTCTCGTTTAGCGACCGCCGGTGAGGCAGGATCCCTTCTTCCATGCCAACCATGTAAACGATGGGGAATTCCAATCCTTTGGCGCTGTGATAGGTCATCAGTGCCACGGTGTTCCCACCCTTGTCCTTGTCCTTGCTGCCGAATTCTCTGCCCGCCAGGGTGACTTCTTCGAGAAAACCGGCCAGGCTAGCCTCGTCGGCATCGTTCTCGTATTCGCCAATGGCATTGAGGACTTCCAGCAATGAGCTCTTGCGCGCCTCGACCTCTTCCGGGGTCGGGTACATGCGTTCCAGGGCGGCCATCAGATCGAGCCGCTGGATCAATTCCTGCGACACGTCGACCAGGCTCACCTGCGGAGTTTGCAACTGCCGTTGAAAATGGTGGACCAATTGCCGGAGTCGTTCGATCCCGGCTTGAGAGGGTTTGGGCAGCGCGCGGACGACCTCCGGTTGCGTTTCCAGCACTTCCCACACGGGTCGCCCCTGCGCCACCGCCTGGCCTAGCAGCGTCTCCACGCTCTTCGCCCCGATACCACGAGGCGGGAAATTGATAATACGCAGCAGGGCGACTTCGTCTCGGGGTTGATCCAGCACCTTGAGATAGCTCAAGAAATCCCGCACTTCGCGGCGATCGAAAAAGGACTGGGTGCCGACCAGCGAATAGGGGACCTTGGCTTTGCGCATCTCCGTCTCGAACACCCGCGGTTGTTCGTTGGTGCGAAATAGGACAGCGATATCGCGCGGCTGACGCTGGCCTCGGTCCAGAATCCGACGAATCTCATAGCAGATCTTTTGGGCCTCTTCGGCTTCCGTCTTGAACTGCAGGATGCGCGGCGGGTCTCCACCGGCTCGTGCGGCGCGCAACACTTTATCATGCCGCACCTTGTTGTACGCAATCAAGCGGTTGGCGAACGCGATGATGGCGGCGGTACTGCGGTAGTTGGCCTCCAGCCGCACGACCTTGGCGTCGGGCCAGTCGCGTTTGAAATTGAGAATATGCTGGACTTCGGCACCGCGCCATCCGTAGATCGACTGGTCGTCGTCCCCCACTACGCACAAGTTGCGATGCGATTCTGCCAGCATCCGGATGATGGCGTACCGGGTCTGGTTGGTATCCTGATATTCGTCCACCAGGATATGGTCGAAGCGTTCCGCTTCCTGCTGCCGAATGTCGCTGTGTTCGGTGAACAATTGTTCGGTCAACAACAGCAGGTCGTCGAAATCCATGGCCCCCGCCAACTGGATTGCTTGCTGATACTTGCGGTAACCGCTGGCCGCCACATGTTCCTTGTCTGTACAAGCGGTTTCCGCGGCTTGGGCCGGCCGCACGCCTGCGTTCTTCCAGCGGCTGATCAAGGACAACAAGTCTCCCGGCTTCATCATCCCCGAGTGGACGCGCAAGGTACGCAGCACGTCCCTCGCGACCGATTCCTGATCGCTGCGGTCGTAGATGGTAAAGCGAGCGGGATATCCCAGAACGCGGGCGTGGCGGCGGAGGATCTGCACGCAGTGGGCATGGAACGTGCCGATGACGGGGCGGGGAACCGGGGGGCCATTGCGCCGACGAGGTTGATTCCCCAGCAGCTTCGAGATCCGCTCTCGCATCTCCCGGGCCGCCTTATTGGTGAACGTAACGGCCAGAATCCGATCGGCCGGGGTACCGTGGCGGATCAGATTAGCGATGCGAAACGTCACCACTCGCGTCTTGCCCGAGCCGGCCCCCGCCAGGACCAACAGGGGACCGCGGAGCGTCTGCACTGCCTCCTGCTGTTCCGGATTGAGTCCTTGCGTCATCCTTGCGTCCTGTCCTGCCGAAAACGAGCCAACATCGCCAGAGGCACTCTGCCCCCCTCGGTTATCCTATACTCCACCAGCGGGAATCAGGAATGTATCGGCGAGAGAAGATTCGTCGATACGCGCGCCTGAATTTTCTGCCGAAACTGGACTTGAGTTCCAACCGGCGAATTCGGCATACTGGACAACAGCGTAACGGAGTACGCGAACGTTGACCGCGATTTCCCGCATCGCATCAACGTAAGCCGTTCGACGGGCGACGCGACCAGATAAGTGGGCGATTGTCCATTCCCCCAACCGGCTCTATGATCAGAGGAGGGAATGGGGAGTGGCGGCAGCAGCCGGCAGGTAGCTGTCAGTTTCGCGCGCTATCGAGTCGCAGGTAACGGAGCAACCGTGTCGTTCTCATTCGACTCAGATATCAAAGAACGCGTCCGAGCCGCAACGGACATTGTGGATCTGATCGGGCAGCGTCTGGAATTGCGTCGGCAAGGCCGCAATTACGTGGCCTTATGCCCGTGGCATGCCGATCGGCGCCCCAGTTTGCAGG
>RFIQ01000179.1 GCA_003695565.1 Planctomycetota bacterium
GTTTACCGTACTTGTCGGTGCGCAAGTCTTGCTCGGCTGCCGCGAGCCTCGTGCCCTCATGATTGAACGCGAGATCGACAATCGACCAGGTCTGTTGATCGAGATCGAATACCAACCTACCGGAATGGATGTCCCAAACACGCAGCGCCGCCAACGCGGTATCGTTGCGATCGCGGTATGCGGGAGCGCGTGATCCGGTTGCCAAGAGCCGTCCATCCGGGGTGAAGGCCAAGCTACCAACCCACTCGGCTCGCTCAGTACCGCCCCGCCAAACACGATCCGCCCCACGTGAGATCGCGCGCAAGTAGAACCACTCCCACCCCCGCCGATCTACCGATCCCGACGGTGATTCGGCCTGCATCAGTGCCGCGCGACTCCCATCCAAATCGTTCAAGCGATGATGCAAGTCGGCACGGTGTATAATATTGTAATAGAGGTTTCTTTCCAGTCCCTCGCGCATGAATTGTTCTCGTCGGTACGCGCTCGAGAGCCAGGCGGCGCTGCCGACCGACAAACCGACCAAAGCAATCAGTAATAAGACGGAGAAGCTTGTCAGCACCGCCATGCGCGGGTTGCGGCGCGCAAGCCGCCACAGACGTTCAACGGCGCCTACAGGTCTGGCGAGGATCGGTTTTCCTTGCTGAAAGCGTCGCAGGTCTGCAGCCAGCGCCGCGGCCGATTCGTATCGTTTGTCGCGGTCTTTCTCCAGGCACTTCATGCAAATGGTCTCGAGATCCGGCGGAATCTGATCATTCAACTTCCGAGGCCCGCGCGGGTCTTCGTATAGCACTTGTGCCAATAGCATTCGTAGGTTGCCATGAAATGGCAGGTCGCCGGTCAACATCCGATACATCACGACGCCCAGACTATAGATATCGCTGCGTCCATCGACACGGTGACCATCCCCTCGCGCCTGCTCAGGACTCATGTAGGCGGGCGTGCCCAGTAACTGGCCCTCAACCGTCATCGTGACTTCGCCGCGGTTTCGCAAGGCCAGACCGAAATCCATCACGCGCGGTACGATACTGCCCCCGTCACAAAGCTGAAGCATGATGTTGGAGGGTTTGATGTCTCGATGGACGACTCCGCGCTGGTGAGCGTGGTGCAGTGCGCGGGCCACTTGAAGGACTATTCGAGCCGTGTGGGAGAAGGAAAACGTGCGCCGCCGGATCGCCTGCTCGAGAGTTTCACCATTTACGTATTGCGACACCAGGTAAGGCCCAGAACTGGCTTGTCCTACCTCGTACACGGGGATGATGCCAGGAAAGTCGAGCTGAGCCGCGCTCCGCGCCTCGCGGTAGAATCGATCTCGTTCCTCGTCTGAAAAGCCAATTCCACCCCGTACAACCTTGATGGCTACCATGCGTTCCAGCCGTGGATCCAAAGCGCGGTAAACGATCGCCGTCGCACCGCGCCCAATCTCTTCACACAACTGAAACCTGTCAATTGACGAGACTGCAGTTTCATCGCTAGTGGTCATCGATGGCTGCCCGTCGAGCAGTTGGATCGGGCGGCCGCAGTTCCAACAAACAACGGTGGCGCTCGCTGTCGCTTCGTTGCTCGATATTGGCAGCGTGCAGTGACAATCCGGGCAGGACAAACCCCGCGCGAGCGGATCTCGGGGACCAGATTGAGCTATCTCCGCCAGTTCATTGCTCAATTCAGGGAACCTGTTCTTGAATTCCTCGTGGATCGCGCCGGCATGGTCAGGGGATTGTCGGCAGCGCAGTTGGATTTCTGCGCGCACCAAGCCCAGCTTGGTATCGCGCGATCGAAAGGCATCGGGATAACGCGCGAAGTAGTGCTCCGCCTGCGCTTTCTCGCCAGCTTTGATCCGCCACTCCAGTTCGACGTGCACGAGTTCGGCGAGGACAGTCGACCGCAAATCCGGGCCCTCAGGAAGAAAGGTATCGATTTGCGGTCGATGACCTGCAGCCCAAGCGATTTCGAAGCGCTCCACAATACGATCGATTGCGTGATACCCCTCCCAACCCGATTGATCCTCGGAGTTGGCGAAGTCCACATGGGGGGTGTCTTTCATCCAGCACTCCTCGGTTCATACGCCCATATTAAAATGGCAAAGATTTGCGCGATAATCGACGGGCCACATGATCCCAAGGCATCCCTACACCCTGCGGCTGCCCCCAAGGGTCACGTTTCGCATGCCCATTTTTGCAGTAGCACGCGGATATGTTGCATGGCGCGACGCACCGTTCGCTCTGTTCGTTGTATGTGCTCTGCAATTTCGGCGATGGAATGCCCTTGCAGGTGCAGCGTCAGGATGTTCCGATCACGATCCGATAGCTGCTGCATCAGTCGCTCGAGCGTCTCGGTGAGCAGCATCGCTTGGGGAGGGGTCGGTTCACGTGAAATCAATTCCAGTGCTGTACCGGTGTCATATTCAAGTCCCCGTTCTCGCCAAACCTGTCGACGACGGCGACCAAATCTCTTGAGCTGGTTTCGGCACTTGCGCACTGTGATCAGCGTCAAGAGCGTCCACAGGCTGCTCCAATCTTCGAACTGGAACTGTCCTTCAACCTGGCGTCGGAAGAAACTGCGGAAAACCGATTGCAATACGTCCTCAGGATCAACCTTCGACCGCAAGTGCTCTCCGAGATGACGCCTAGCCAGCGCGATCAGCCGGCATTCGAAGCGGCGGAAGAGTTGCTCAGCCGCTCTGTCGTCGCCGCACTGGAGCTCGTTGAGCATCCGTTTGAATTCGCGGTCCTCGTGGATCAGGTCCATAGAATTTCTGCAGTGTCTGGGCGTATTCACAAACGGCTGGGGAACCGCGATGGTGACCGCTCGTCAACGTGAACGCTGGGAGCGGTTAAGGTCATGCAACCAATTAGTTCTTCGCCAGCA
>RFIQ01000180.1 GCA_003695565.1 Planctomycetota bacterium
GCCCCAGCCACTACGAGACCTTTGATCCCAAACCGGAAGCCCCGGTCGAAATCCGCGGACAATTCCGCGCCATTCCTACCCGCACGCCCGGTATGCAATTCTCCGAGCTCTTGACAAGTCTAGCGCAGATCTCGGAAAAACTGGCGATCGTACGCTCGATTCGACACAACCAGGGAAACCACGGGGCGGGCAATCACTACATGATGACCGGCGCACCGCCGCGGATTCCCGTCGGCTGCGGGGCCTATGTCAGCTTTCATCCCAGCATGGGTAGTGTCGCGGCGAGAATGCTGGGAGCACCCCACGGAATTCCCCCTTACTTCTCCATGCCGCGGATGAGCCGCAGCGGCGGACCGAATTTCTTAGGTGCGCGCTACGCTCCGTTCGTCGTGGCAGATGATCCCAACCGGGATTCGTTCCGCGTTCGCGACGTGACCCTGCCCGCGGGAATCGCTGAGGGCAGATTCGCCGGCCGGCAGGAATTGCGGCGGCAGATCGACCGCATGCTGCGGATCGGCGACGAGGCAGCCGCGGATCCAGCCGCTGCAGTCGACGAGTTCTTTCAACAGAGTCTGCAGCTCATCTCCAGCCCGGAAGCTCAAGCCGCGTTCGACATCCACCGCGAGCCCGACCAGGTTCGCGACCGTTACGGACGCCACGCCTTCGGCCAACGCGCCCTGTTGGCACGGCGATTGGTGGATGCCGGAGTCCCGTTCATCACTTTGTACGAAGGCGGTTGGGATCACCATGAGGACCTGTTCAATCGATTTGAATCAAAGGTGCCTCCCTTTGAAAAGACCATTGCAACACTGATCAGCGACCTCGATGAACGAGGGATGCTCGACCGCACATTGGTAATCGCATTGGGAGAATTCGGACGAACTCCGCAAATCAACACGCGCGGTGGCCGCGATCACTGGTCGAATGCCATGAGCGTTCTGTTCGCCGGCGGGGGAACGCCCGGTGGTCAGGTCGTCGGTGCGACGGATCGGCAGGGATACGCGGCGGTCGAACGCGTGCTGTCGCCGGAGAACTTCGTATCGACCGTGTACCGCAAGCTGGGGATCGACCCCGGGCAAATTCTGTACACGCCGGAAGGCCGTCCTACGCACTTGGTGAGCGATGCCACGCCCATTGCGGAGTTGATGGGCTGATGAAAATGCCATGGCGATCGACGAGGCGGCGGCGTGTCGGCATGTGGACCCTCTGGGCATCGCTGACGGGCGTTGCGTGCATGACCGGTCCGGCAGACGCCCAGATCGAATGCGATCGGGTCTACCCCGTGTGCGTCCCAGCCGGCCTGTCGACCGAAATCAATGCTGAAGGAAAATTCGGTACCTGGCCAGTCCAGGTGTGGTGCGATCGCAGCGACGTCCGCATAGCATGTGCGGAAACCAAGGGCAAGCTTTCCCTGACGGTAGCTCCGGACGCGCCGCCCGGTGTGGCCTGGGTGCGGCTGGCCGATGCGCAATCCGCCTCGCGGCTCTTTGCCCTACGCATCGCCCGGACCCCCGTCGTGGTCGAGTCCGAGCCGAATTCCCGCCCTGACGAATCAGATGCTGGCGCTCAACCACTCCCGGTTGCCATCGTGGGCCGACTGTCCGAGCGCTCCGATGTCGACACGATTGCGGTGGATGTCCCGGCTGCTGGTACCATCACCGTGCGGGCCATGGCGAACCGCGTGTTCGCTTCGCCCGTGGACCTGGTACTGCAGATCTGCGACCGAGACGGGTACGTTCTTGCGCAGAACGATGATACTCGAGGACTGGATCCGCAAGTTTCCTTGGATGTCAAACGGTCGGGGCGGCTGTATGTTCGAGTCTTCGGGTTTCCGGAGACGCCGAACAGTACTATCGGTTTTGCCAGCGGCCCCGATTACATCTATGTGTTGACGGCGAGCATGGAACCCAGCGTCGATTACTTTCTACCGTTGGCCGCAGCGGAATCTCCGCCGCCGCATGTCGTGGCGGTGCGGGGCAGCGGTGAGCTGGTTCCACGAGGGCGCGTCCTGCCCGCCACTCTTGTGTCGCCGCCTACGGCCGTCGATACGGAAGATCCGTTGGCGTGGCAATGGTTGCCGCGGCTGGCCGAAAAAAGATCCGAAGTCGCCGGAGAGGTAAAGCAGATAGTTGCGTCGGAGTTGCCGATCGTGGTCAGTGGAGTGATTTCCCATCCAGGTCAGAGCGACCAATACGCCTTCCTGCCCCACGCCGGGGACGAGTACCAGATCGAAGTATGGTCCGCGCGGCTCGGTTTCGAACTGGACCCGCGGGTAGAGGTGCTCGATGAGTCGGGCAAACCGCTGGCGACTGGCGACGATACGGGACGCAATGATTTTCAGGCACGCGTGCAATTCAAAACGCCGGACGACCATCCGCTCACCATCCGCCTGACCGATGCTGTGGGGACAGGCGGGCCGCGCCATGCCTATGCCATGGTCGTCCGCGCCGCACACCCCGACTTTCGGCTGACTCTGCCCGGCGAGCGAATCGTCGTGGCTCCTGGTAAGTCCGTCGCTTGCAAGATCGAGGTCCAGCGGCGGTTCGGCATGGACGTGCCGATCGAAGTAACCGCCGAGGATCTACCTGCCGGGGTCACCTACCAGACGGTGGAGTCCAAACCGAGCGGAGAGACCGCCAAAGAGGTTGAATTGGTGCTGACCTGTGCGGACTCAGCCGCGCCCTTTCAGGGGTGGATTCGCATCACCGGCCGGGCCCGCGCTGACAACGCCCCAGCCCGAACCGCCACCTACCCCCTACGGCCTGCCGTCGATCTCCAGCGACTTTGGCTGACCGTCCAAGATTCCAAATAGCCCTCTTCAGAGTTGCAACAAGCCTGGCCGCAAGGAACGAGTAGGGCAATACAGCCCGCACGCCAGCACTCGGCGAGTGCGAGGCACGTGGGATTGCTTGCTCCATTGCAGTTGAAGACTGACGCTCGGCGAGCGTCAGGCACGTACCGGTGGGGCACTTCCGCCGGAAGTGCCTCCGGGCAGCTACGGAAGGTTGTTACAGGTCACGGCCGGCCGAGAATCGCGCGGGAAATACAAATGCGAAAGCCGTTGCATGAACGTTTGCGGTTCGCCATGTGTCGTTGCCGATTGCAGTGCGCGATCTATCCGCGCCGACGCAAAACGGTGCGCTGAGGTGGTTGGAGATGGTAGCGTCCATCGCGCCGTAGGCCACGCACTCGGCGAGTGCGAGGCACGTTGGATTGCTTGCTCCATTGCAGTTGAAGACTGACGCTCGGCGAGCGTCAGGCACGTGGGA
>RFIQ01000181.1 GCA_003695565.1 Planctomycetota bacterium
TCTCGACCAGCTTCTTCAGATTGTAGGTGACATTGGTGCCCAGATAGTAGCCGCGTTGGGTCAGCTCGCTGGATGCATCTCGCTTTGCCGACGGGCGTTGCTACATGACCTTGGATGGACATCGCAGCAACGACGACCAACCCTATGTCTTTGTCACCGAGAACTACGGACAGACCTGGCGCTCGCTGCGGGCCAACCTGCCAACCTCGGCCGGATCGACCCGCGTCGTACGCGAAGACATCAAGAATCCCAATGTGCTCTATCTGGGCTGCGAGTTTTCGGTGTGGGTCTCGATCGATCGCGGCGCCAGTTGGACGCGGATGAACAGCAATCTGCCGACCGTTGCCGTTCATGAGTTCGCCCAACACGCCGCGCGGGGTGAATTGCTGGCCGGCACTCATGGTCGCAGCATTTGGATCATGGACAATCACGTTTTGCGCCAGTTGTCCACCGAGTCGCTGGCCGCACCGGCAACGCTGTATGAGCCCAACGTTGTAATCCGTTGGCGTTCGATCGTATCCCGAGGGAGTGCGGGTACGCGGGCATTTGCGGGAGAAAACCCGTCGACCCAAGCGCGCATGTTCTACTCGCTGGGCCGCCGCGCGCAGTCCGCCAAACTCACGGTCACCACCCTATTCGGCGACGAATTGCTCGACCGGGATGTCGAGACGACACCTGGTTTGCACGTCGTCGAGTGGGATGCGCGGCGCTCCGCAGCCGGACGGCGCGGGTCCGTGATTCCAGCAGGTGACTACCTGGTTACGCTGCGCGTCGACGGCAGGATTCACATGCAGAGGCTGACCGTAGTCGAAGATCCGACCCTGCCCCCAGCGACACAAACGGAGGAAACGCAGATGTGGGAGGAGGCACTCCAGAGAGAACCAGAAGAGGAAACGGTTTCCGCCGGTGCAAGCTACCAGCCCTGATGCGAATTGGAAATTCCGTTAGATCAGGAACAACCGGTGGGCGGCGCGGCCGAGTCGGCGGGGCAACCGACCCGCTCGGCGGCTCCAGGTGCGAGGGCCAACCTAGAGTTGAGCAGATCGATCTGGATCGCAGTACAACTCCGCGCCTTGCATCTTTGATTTTGCCCCATGTCCACGCAGCCCGCTCAACCGGAAATCCCCACTTCAGTCCCTCCAGCCGCATGGCAGTTGTCTTCATCGGCGCCCTCCCGCGACGCCAGGCAGCAAACCAGCGGCAGCGCCTCAGTCGGCGTGCAATCCAGGGTCCTGCATTTGATCAACGGCCAACATTTTTCCGGCGCCGAACGCGTGCAGCAGTTGCTTGGTCAGCGATTAATCGACTTCGGATTCGAACCTCACTTCGCATGCGTTAAACCTGGTCGGTTTCGCGAATGTGCCGGTCTTCCCTCTGCTCGCGTTCACGACTTTCCCATGTGCAACCGCATCGACGTCCGCGTGGTTGCGCGAATTGCGGATATGATTCGCCGGCAGGAAATCGAATTGTTGCATGCTCACACCCCCCGCACCGCCATGGTTGCTGCCCTGGTCGCGTTGCGGACGCGCACACCATGGGTATATCACGTCCATAGCCCTTCAGCGCGTGATAGTGCGCGTCCATGGATCAACCGGCTCAATGCAACCATCGAACGAGCCGCTATTCTCGGATGCAATAAAGTGATCACGGTCTCGCGAAGTTTGCGGCGAGAAATGCTGCGGCTGGGTGTACCGCGGCGGCGGCTGGCAGTGGTTCCCAACGGTGTTCCGGCCATCGCCCCCATCGACCCCCAACAGCGTGTGCATCAAACCAGGTGGCGATTGGGCATCTTGGCTCTGATGCGACCACGAAAAGGCATTGAAGTCGCCATTGAGGCGATGCGATTGGTCCGGCAACGGCATCCCGCGATCGAGCTGGAGCTCATCGGCAGCTTCGAATCCGAGGAATACCAGCAACAGATCACTGCGGCCATCGACTCGGCGGGATTGGGAAATAATGTTGTGCTCCGCGGATTCACCACGGATATAGCCGGCGCGCTGCATCGACTCGACGCGCTACTGCTGCCCAGTTTGCATGGAGAAGGGATGCCCATGGTCGTGCTGGAAGCCCTGTCGGCTGGAGTGCCGGTGGTGGCGACCCGCGTGGAAGGGACACCAGAGGTGGTGCGCCACGGCCAGGAAGGCCTGCTGGCCCAGCCCGGTGACCCGCATGGCTTGGCCGATCGCATCCTAGAGTTGACTGCCAGCCGCCCGCGGTGGTGCCAAATGAGCCATCGAGCGGTACAGCGACACCGATCCCGTTTCTCTGAGGTGCGGATGGCCGAAGCGACTGCTCGCGTCTACCGGTCCGTACTGACAGTGGGTTCCGCGTAGCAAGAAGACGACAAGTGTGGCACGTACCCCAAGACCACACTTCACGACGACCGCCTGTGTCCCACCGACGGCAACAATTGCCATCGCCACCGGACCGGCAGGCTAGGCCGCATTGCCACCGGCCGACGTATCTTGCTGCACGACCTGGCCGTCGTCGATCGATTCCTCGGGCGTCAACCGGGGAGGCATCAATTGCCCCCAACGACGCAAGCGGTACGCCCGAATGGCATACAGCGATACATAGTAACTCGTAACCCCGACGGTGGATGCCACGATCAAGCACCCCAGTCCCAGCGGGCCGACAAACCCCATCAGGCTGTCCCACCAGAACCGCACCCGATCTGCCCAGTTGGTCGCTGGATCCGCCAACAGGGCCCTCCATGCCATGCGGATCCGTTGCCAATCCTCGCCCCCGACCGGCATGCCCAGCAGTTTGCACCCCAGCCAATAACACGGATAGTAGATCGGAATGATCGTGAACGGGTTGGACAGCCAAACCAGGGGGACGCCTACCAATTTATTGCCGCCCAACAACCATGAGAGAAAAACCGCCAGGACCATCTGCAGACCGATCAGTGGCGTGAACGTCACGAACATGCCGATGGCAATACCAAGGGCCAGGCGATGGGGCGGGTCGTCCGCATGGAGCACCTTGTAAACGCAAAAATCCTTAATGCGTTTCAAGATATTAAGCAATCGGTCATTCAAGAATCGCATCGCCGGTCTCTTGAGCCCGTTCCCTTGAGTGGACGTCTACCGCCAATCGACAGGCCCAAGTCCCGCCTGCCACAGCAATACGCCGACTGCGCCCTACATCGAGCGTGCCATACGCCAAAGTGGAGTCCTGAGCCCGTAAAAGTTTATGAAGTCTCCGCAGCTTCACTAGCCCCAAGCGATTCGAGGCGCCTCAGGTCGCCAGTCCCAATTGTAGGCCAGACGCCGTAGGAAGGCTCCCTGATCGTCTTTTTGGAAATCGCAGGGCCCCGATCAGCAGGGACCGTCGGTCAAAGCGAGCCCCCCAAAATTCTACGGCACAGCACTCTGCGGCGTCGATCTCAGCTACATTTTCGGCAAGACCATGGGCGAAATACCAGCTAAAGGTGAACACGGTGGTCGAATCTGCTGTCCTTATGTGGGGACGATGCACCCACCCCAAAGTAGCCAGCCAGGCGTACTTGACCCTTCCGGCGTGCTATGGGTAGGATTTCTAGGGTGAAGTCAACGATTGCCCGATGGTGTAATTGGCAACACGACGGATTCTGGCTCCGTTATTCTAGGTTCAAGTCCTAGTCGGGCAGCTTGTGTAACTATTTGTAAAGACTGGGGATGGCTCCAGCCTTTTTTTGTTGGGTTTTCGCGGCTCTTGACGGATTCTGCCGTCTGTATTGCGTGCCCATTGCTGAACCTTGGCATCCGGGGCACAGTTGCCGCCTTGGCGAGAACCAACGCATCGAGATTGCTGGCTATCGTTTCGGCAGTTCGTCGCGTTCCGGAAACAAATAGTTCGCGTTGCCGATCATGGAGATAGAACCGAATTCGCCACCCGGTCCACTGGGTGTCCATCGCCGCCTCGAATCGCATCCATCGCGCATCAAATGCTAGGCTGATTGTGCCGATTTCCCCCTGCCGTTGCTGGGCGACGATCAGCGCGCA
>RFIQ01000182.1 GCA_003695565.1 Planctomycetota bacterium
CGGAGAAGGAATTCAAGGACAAATTGAAGCACGAGAAATAAGAAATTAAGTAGAACATTGGAGATTCCGGAACCGATCATCGGTTGCTGCCGAGGTAGGTTCGTTCGTGCCAAGCGTCCGGTCTCTCAGCCCCCCTGCCCTGGCCCGCCTTGACCCACCCATCGTTCCATTTGACAACTGGTAGCCATCATGGAGCCCGGCCCTCCCCAATCCTCAGCGGACGAGTCCTCCGCTTCGATCGCTGATCGGCCCAGCCACACATCGGCAGATGGCGGTGCCCAACGTGCGTTCGAGCAGGCGTCGGAAGGGGCGGAGTTGAGTTTGCTGGCCGAGTTCTTCTTGTTTTTGCGGGAAAACAAGAAGTGGTGGCTGGTGCCGCTGATCGGTTCGTTGCTGTTGATCGGCGTCGTCGGTTTGTTGGCGGCTTCCGGGGCGGCTCCCTGGATCTACACGTTGTTTTAGGGAGCGGTCGCGTTGGGGCCGTTCGGTGGTTACGCCCGAGGGGCGATCGGGATGGCCGGCGCGAGATGCCCCTTGCCCCGGCCTCTGCCAACGTCCCGACGGCCAGCGGGGTTGGCCAGCCAGTAAAAAAACGGCTGGCGATGCAATCACATTGGTTTGATGTTTTGTCTGTAGATAAGGAAGTGGAAAATGACGCGACCGTCGCGAAGAACTGCACTGAAATCATTGAGCCTGGCGGCTGCGGGGCTGAGCACTTCCTCGGCGCCGGCCGGATTGCCACAGGCTGCCGAGAATGCCTGCACGTGGGGGCGCACCCATGACCGTATTTGGCTGGGGGCGTCGTATTGGGCCAATCCCATGGAAGACTGGCGGATCGTCGACGGCGGCGCCGAGTGCACGACGCATGGGGGTGGTCGCAATGTCCATCTGATCACGCACCAATGCGTGCGGCCGGCCATGGGATTCAGCATGCAGGTGACGGTGCAACGCGTCGGCGTGGCCCAAGTCGATGGTGGTGCGGGTTTTCGCTTGGGAGTGCGAAGCGAGCTGAATGAGTATCGCAGCAACGCGTTCGCGTCGGGAGGCATTCCAGCCGGGATTCGCAATGGCGAACTGGTTCTGGGGCGAAAAACGGCTGCCTCCAAACTCGATCCGGCGCAGCCGCTGACGCTGAACGTCGAGGCCCAGCCGGGCGATCGCGGCGGAGCGGTGCAACTCGTGCTAACCGTCACCGACCAGGCGGGTGCGGTTGAAACGCTGGCCACCAAAGTGCCCGCCGAGGAACTACTGGGCAACGTGGCGATCGTGAACAATTTCGATGCCAAATTGGGCAAGCAACAAGGGGCGCGCTACCGGTTCACCGAATGGACGGCTCAGGGAGAGGCCTTTCAAGTCGATCCCCAACGTGCATTCGGACCGATCCTGTGGGCCATGTACTCGCTCAGCGATTCCCGTGGTCCCGAGGGCTTCGTGATGAAAATCACAGCCCTGACGGGGCCTTTGGGTGAGCGGGATAACCATCAAGTGGAATTGCAGGTCGATGCCGATGGGGAATGGCAGAGCCTGGGGGTGGCTGAGCTGGACTCCGATGCTTGGACCGCTACCTTTCGCGTTCCCAACTGGGATGCCACGCGCGCGACTCCGTATCGTCTGGTGTACCACGAACGGCACCGTGACGGATCTTCGACGGAAACCGAGTTTACCGGAACCATCCACGAAAATCCGCAGGGGCGGCCGCTGCGATTGGCTGCCTTGACTTGCCAGAAGGATTATGCCTTTCCCTACCAACCGGTTTGCGACAACCTGCTGCGATTGCAGCCGGATATGCTGTATTTCTCGGGGGATCAGTTGTATGAGGACCACGGTGGGTTCGGTTTGATCCGCGAGCCGGCTGGCCCCGCCATCCTGAATTACTTGCGCAAGTATTACATGTTTGGTTGGGCATTCCGCGAGCCCATGCGGCATGCTCCCACGCTCTGCATTCCCGACGATCACGATGTGTTTCAAGGGAACATCTGGGGTGAAGGAGGCGCGCCGATGAAGGATCTGGATCAAGGGACATCGTCCAAGGGAGGGTACCGCGAACCTGCTCGTATGGTCAATGTCGTGCACAAGACCAACTGCTCGCACCATCCGGACTTCTACGACCCGCGGCCGGTCAAGCAGGGGATCAGCGTGTACTACGGCGACATGGTGTATGGCGATGTCAGCTTCGCCGTCGTGGCCGATCGCCAGTTCAAAAGTGGCCCCGAACGGGTCAATACCGGAGGAGGGCGAGCGGATCATGTGCCGGATCCCGATTTCGATACCACGCAGCTCGATAAGCCTGGATTGGTTTTGCTGGGCGAACGCCAGGAGGAGTTCTTGCGGGCTTGGGCCAAGGATTGGCGGGGGCACACTATCAAGGTGCTGCTGAGCCAGACCGTTTTCGCTGGTGTCGCCACCCATCATGGATCGTACGATGGGTATCTGAAGGCGGACCTGGATTCCGGAGGCTGGCCGCAAACGGCGCGAAACAACGCGATTCGTATTCTGCGCGAAAGCATGGCATTGCATATCAACGGCGATCAGCATCTGACGTCTCTGGTGCAATATGGTGTTGAAAGGCAGCGCGACAGCAATTGGTCGTTCTGCACGCCTGCGATTGCCGCAGGGTATCCCCGTTGGTGGCGCCCGGACGAACTGGGGATGCCCCACCAGAATCGTCCGCGACACGCCCTGCCCAATACAGGTGAGTACCTCGACGGCTTGGGCAACAAAGTCTATGTATATGCGGTCGGCAATCCCGAGGTCGGGCGGGCCAAGAATCGATACGACCGGGCACACGAGAAGGGGAGCGGGTTTGGCATGGTGACGATCGATCCGGTAGCCCGCACCTACACGATCGAGTCCTTCCGTTTCCTGGTCGATGCTACGGACGGCAATCCCGCCAATCAGTTTCCTGGTTGGCCAGTCGTCATCCACCAAGAAGAAAACAAAGGTTCGAATCGCTTGGGGTAAACGCATGAACGAAGCGAATAGGGCAGAATGTTGTACGTGGCGGCCGCGACAAGGGAGTCGTGGGTGTTCTGCAATCCATCTGTGGATGTTGGTGAGTGGGCTGACCCTGGCGGTTGGTCTTCCCAGACAGCACGCTGAGGCGCACGACGGCGACCACCCGCCTCCTGCGGCGAAGCCGGCGGAGGTTTACCAACCGTCGGTATTGCCCGATCGAGTCATCCTGACTGTGCTCGAAGATCCACGCACCTCCGTCGCGGTGACCTGGAGAACCAGCGCGCTGGTGCATCAAGGATGGGCGGAAATCGTCGTCGCCGATCATGGTCCCAGGTTCGAGAGCCGGGCGCGCCGCCTGCCGGCCAAGACAACGGCCTTGCAGACCGACATCAATACCGCTCATTTTCATTCTGTGCGATTCGAAGGCCTGCAACCCGCCACGACGTATACCTATCGCGTGGGCGATGGTGTCAATTGGAGTGAGTGGCTGCAGTTCCGGACTGCCGCGGCAGAGCCCGAGCCGTTTTCCTTCGTCTATTTTGGAGATGCACAGAATTCGGTGCGCTCTCTTTGGTCCCGGGTCATCCGCGAAGCCTTTCGCGATGCGCCGCGTGCCGCTTTCTTGTTGCACGCGGGCGACTTGATCAACCGGGCCGAATCGGACGCGGAATGGGGCGAGTGGTTTGGTGCCGGGGGATGGATGAACGGGATGATCCCTACCGTGGCTGTTCCCGGCAATCACGAACAAGCTCGCTTGCCGGGCGGAGCGCGCGGCCTGAGTCGCCATTGGCGCCCGCAGTTCGAATTCCCGCTCAACGGTCCGCCAGGATTGGAGGAAACTTGTTACACCTTCACCTACCATAATCTGCGCGTCGTGGCACTGGATAGCAACCGCGATCTGCAGCGGCAGGCGGTATGGTTGGACCAGGTGCTCGCCGACAACGAATGCGAGTGGGTGGTGTGCACGTTCCACCATCCGATCTTCTCCACCAGCAAACTACGCGACAACCGCGAGCTGAGGAATCTGTGGAAGCCCGTGTTCGATCGTTACCGGGTGGATCTGGTCCTGCAAGGACACGATCATGCCTACGGGCGAAGCGGGTTGCAAGTGCCCGACCAGGCCGAAGTGGCCGGCCCCGCTGGTGACGAGCAGCAAAATGTGGCCGAGGGAGCTCAGGTGCTGGATCCGCATACGGGAACGGTGTACGTGGTTTCGGTCAGTGGCCCCAAGATGTATCCGAACCGTCGCCCACCGTTCATGCGCCGCGTAGGGGAGGATACCCAGTTGTATCAGATCATCCATATCGACGGACATCGATTGCGATTCGAGGCCCGTACCGCGGCCGGTGCATTGTACGATGCGTTCGAGTTGACCAAGCGCCCGGGACAGGTCAATGCGTTGCGCGAGATCGAGCCGGAAATACCGGAGCGGTTGCGCGAGCCCATCGAGTCGGCCAGCGTGCGCGAACCAGCAACGCCGTAGCACGACCCGCCCCGGCTCGGCGCACCACCCCGCGTCGGAAGCGCTCCGCGTCTTGTCCGGTTGCGCCGCCCATCTGTTTCCAAGGCTTTTTCGCAAACTATTATCGCAGCGCAAGGTAGACCCGCGCGAAAGGAGAGCTCAGTCATGAGTGCCCGCAAGCTAAGACGTTGGTGGCGTGGAGGATTTTCATTTGCGGCAATTCATGGCTGCACTGTGGCGAGGGGTGGGCGTCGAGTCGGAGCGGACGCGGCAGGCCGGTTCGCTCCGTTCGCGCAATGCGGGGGACCGCTGATGGCATCCCTGCTGATGGCCTTGTTGGCGTGGGATGTGTCGGTCGCCGACGATTGGCCGCAATGGATGGGACCGGATCGAGACGGCGTCTATCGAGAAACCGGGGTGGTCGACACGATTCCTGACGCAGGGTTGCCAGTGCTTTGGCGCCAACCGACGTCCCATGGATATGCGGGGCCAGCCGTGGCCGCAGGGCGAGTCCTGCTGGCCGATTACCTGATTGACAAGGGAGAAATCCGCAATGATCCGGGGGCGCGCACCGCCCTGCAGGGGCGGGAACGCGTGCGATGCCTGGATGCCACCAACGGGCAAACGATCTGGGAAGTCGCCTACGAACGGCCCTATGAAATCTCCTATCCCAATGGGCCGCGTGCGACGCCAACCATTGATGGAGATCGCGTTTATGTGCTGGGAGCGGAAGGGGATTTGCTTTGTTTGGCGATCGACGATGGGCGCAAGGTGTGGCACGTGCAATTGAAAGAGCGCTTCGCAACGTCGGCACCCATCTGGGGATACGCTGCACACCCGCTGGTTTACGGTGATCTGCTGGTGTGCATGGTCGGGGGGGCCGACAGCGCCGTCGTGGCAATGAACAAGTACACGGGGGAGGTGGTTTGGCAGGCATTGACCGCGGATGATATTGGTTACTGCCCTCCCAATGTCCACCGCATCGGTGGTCGCCCGCATCTGATTATTTGGCACGCGCGGTCGATCAACGCGCTCAATCCTGAGAACGGCCAATTGTTGTGGACGTTTCCCTTAGAGCCGCGGTACGGCATGGCGATCGCAGCGCCCCGCGTGCGGGGCAATCGATTGTTCGCCACGGGGATTGGGCAGACGGCGGTCATGCTGCCGCTGGGCAACGACGGGCATCCCGGTGAACCGTTGTGGACGGGGCGTCCCAAAATGGGCTTGTATGCGGGCAATGCCACACCTGTTTTCGCGGAGGATGCAATCTATGGATCGGATTGCGAAACCGGCCAATTCATGGCGATCGACCCCGACACCGGCCGGCGATTGTGGGAGACATTTGAGTTGACGACCGGCGGGGACCGACGAGCCTCGCATGGCACGGCCTTCGTCGTCCCGCACGAGGAAAAGTACTTCGTGTTTACTGAAACCGGAGATCTCGTGGTTGCGGCCTTGTCGCCAGAGGGGTTCCAGACGCGCGGTCGAATGCATGTCCTGGAACCGACCGCCGAGTGCTTTGGGCGAAAGGTGGTCTGGAGCCATCCCGCATTTGCCAATCGATGCCTGTTCGCCCGCAATGATCGCGAGATCGTGTGCGTCAGCTTGCAAGCCGCCCCTTGAGTTGTATCCCTGCCTGGACCTCCACTGATGCGCGAAAGTACGATGCCGCTCGACTTGCCCGACGGCAGCGAGAGACTGCTGACGCCCTGCTTGCTGCTGTATCCCGAACGGGTGTTGCATAACCTAAAGCAATCCATTGTTATCGCAGGGGATGCCAGCCGTCTGCGTCCTCATGTGAAAACGCACAAGTGCCCGAATATCGTGCAGATGGCTCTGGAATTGGGCATCCGCCGCCACAAGTGCGCCACGCTGCGTGAGGCCGCGATGCTGGCCGAATGCGGCGTCGAAGATGTGCTGATTGCTTATCCGATGGTGGGGACCAACACCGCGCGGCTGGCGGAGTTGGTGGCCGC
>RFIQ01000183.1 GCA_003695565.1 Planctomycetota bacterium
ACTCTGGGACTGACGGGTGACTCTGGGACTGAGGGGTGACTCTGGGACTGACGGGCTACTCTGGGACTGACGGGCGACTCAAAAGCGATCGCACCTGTGATCGATCGGAAACGCCCCTCGAAAACGGCTTGCCAGTGAGGGGTGTCACCGGTAAACTTCGGGACTTGATCCACGCATTGGCCTAAATCCAAGCAGGCAAACTGTGCGCCGACCTACCCGAACGGGTGGCCTATTGCTAGAAGATGCTGGCGATACGCACTGGGAAATCGAATTCTTCCGACATCTGAAATACCGTTCAACCCGTTGCTCGAGCAATCATGACACTGCACCAAAAAACAACTGTTCCCAAGCCTATCGATGTACCCAAGAAGTGGTTTCATGTAGACGCTGAGGGGCAGGTCCTGGGGCGTCTGGCGAGCGACATCGCCATGATTTTGATGGGCAAGCACCGGCCAACGTACACTCCGCACATCGATACCGGGGACTACGTGGTCGTCACCAACGCCGAGAAAATAGTGATGACCGGGCGGAAACTGGAACATCGGCACTACGCCTGGTATACCGGTTTTACCGGCCAGAAGATGGAGAGCTACGGCGATCGGCTGCAACGCAAGCCGGAAGACCTGATCTACCACGCAGTCCGCCGGATGTTGCCCAAGAACAAGCTGGGTCGGCACATGCTCGATAAGTTGAAGGTGTATGCGGGCCCTGAGCATCCGCATCAGGCACAGCAGCCCGAGCCGCTGGAAATCGGCAAGAAAGTGTAGCCCACCGATGTTGGGCCGGCAGGGACTGGTCCCCACCTCGGCCTGCAGTGCAGGTCAGCTGCAGCACACGAACTACGAACACGAGTACCAAATTCAATCATTTTTGGCTTTATTGGAAATAGCTCGCCATGGTTGCGATCAAAAAAGACAAAATCAACGGTGATTCTCTCGGCACGGGGCGGCGCAAGACTTCGGTAGCACGTTGCCGCGTACGGCCTGGAACGGGCCAGATCCGAATCAACGGGCGACCCCTGGAAGAGTATTTTCCGACGATCAAACACCAGTTGCTCGTCACCGAGACCCTCGACCGGGTTCAGGCTCGCGACAGCGTCGATGTCATCGTGCGCGTCTCCGGCGGCGGGTTGACCGGCCAAGCGGGCGCCATCCGCATGGCTTTGGCCCGTGCACTGGTCAGCCACAACGAGGAATTTTTCCAGCCGTTGCGGGATGATGGTTTCCTGACCCGTGATTCACGGATGAAGGAGCGTAAGAAGTTCGGTCTGCATGGTGCTCGCCGCGGCACGCAGTTCAGCAAACGTTGAACCCGCCCCGCCCCTTCCCACCGACGCGTCCCTGTCCCCACGCATCACACTCCTGCGCGGGGCTCCCCTACTCCTCTGTCAGATTTGGAAAGTAGGGTAAGCGCCTAGCTTGCCATGCGTGCCCCTTGCCTCGAGCGCAAGCTGGAAGCTTGCGCTACGAACGCAGTTACCCTAGCCCCGAAGCTTGACAGGGCGTTGGCAGTGGGACACGGGTTTTGTTCGCTGATGATCCGGTGTCTATAATTTGCCGCGATAGGTAAGGGTGCGGGAATTGGCGTTGCACTCCGGCCGGATGAAATCGCCCAATAATGACTCTAGCACGGGACTGAACAATGCGATCTGAAGAGAGCGTTGTAACGAAGACGGCGATTGGGTGGGGGAACCTGTTCCCGACCTGGCAGTGGCCCAGAACAATGCGGCAGTTGGGGGTGTGGAGTGTCGTCGGCGTAGTATGCGTCGCGCTCGCTGGTTTTGCCTCGGCGCAACAACCCAGCGCAGAACTGCAGGTC
Organism: Planctomycetota bacterium; assembly: GCA_003695565.1. Lineage (GTDB taxonomy): Bacteria > Planctomycetota > Planctomycetia > Pirellulales > Pirellulaceae > Aureliella. The sequence continues at coordinate 1,819 of RFIQ01000183.1, forward strand.
ATGTCCTACAACATTCGTTACCTGAACTCACAAGATGGCCAAGACGTTTGGGCCAACCGCCGCGAAACGGTGGTTGCGACGATCCAGCAAGCCGATTTGGTGGGACTGCAGGAGGTGGTTGCCCAGCAATTGCAGGACATCGAATCGGGGACGCAGGGCGCCGGATTCGACTGGTACGGAGTAGGGCGTGAGGACGGTGCCACCGCCGGGGAAATGACCGCCGTGGGATGGCGGAGCGACCGAGTACGAGTGCTGGAACGCGGAACTTTCTGGCTCAGCCCCACCCCCGATGTGCCAGGTAGCCGAGGCTGGGACGCGGCTCTGCCACGCATCGCCAGTTGGATTCGCGCTCAGCCAATCGACGGCGGGCCGGAGTTCTACTTCGTAAACACTCATTTCGACCACCGCGGCTCCGCCGCGCGCGAGAACTCGGCCAGGCTGCTGCGTCGGTGGGTCACCGAACGGGCTGGACGCGCGCCGGTGATCGTCACCGGCGATTTCAATGCGACCGAGCACGATGCCCCGATCCGCACCTTGCTCGGCGATGGTTCGCCACTGCGCGATGCAAGGAAGCTGTCGCCTCTACCCGATCCGGGACCGAACAGTACGTGGAACGGTTTCCGACAGATCGTCGACGGTCGGCGCATCGACTTCATCTTCGTGACCGATCGAGTTACCGTGTTGGAGTTCCGCACTCTGGATCCGCGAACTCCCGACGGGCGATTTGGCAGCGACCATCTGCCGGTGTGGGCCCGCGTGCGGCTGCTAGACTCGCCCGCAGAACCTTGAACGTTGCACGACTCACTGCTCGTCCTTGCCCAGAACGATGTCGCGGGTGACCGTTTGAATGTCCTGCTGGCGGTCGGCCAATCCCTGCAATTCGGTTGCGACCTCGGCATCCTTGGCCTGGCCAACCGGGTCGTTGGGGTCATCCAACATTTCAGCCAACGATTCGGTCCGTCGATTGATGCGAACTTGCAAGGTACGGATCAACCGCAATTCAGCCAGTTTATCCACCAGCGGCTGTTCGCCAGGTTGGCCCTGCTGGGGCTGGCCTGACCGCTGTTGCTGCTTCTTCTTTTCATTGTCTTTTTGGACTTGGACCAGCGCCGCGATCATCTCTTCCAGTGCCCCGACAACCTCTTGCTCCACGACCAAGGTCAGCTTACCGACATCGCCCCGCTCAAGACGCGCGACGATGCTAGCCACGTCCGTGTTGACCTGCTCGACCGCTTCGGGAAACGCAGCGCTGGAGCCCTCTTCGCGCAGCAACAGATACGCGCGTTGGCCTTCATTGAGAATCTGTTTCTCCTCCTGAGCCAGTTTGTTGGCACGAATCTGAACTTGTCGGTCAGCGTTTCCCTCCCCCGCGATCTCGTGCAACCGCTGCGTCTCCTCCAGGACCCGGTTCTGCATTTCCAACATCTTGCGCAACCGAGCTTCCAACGAGGCCAAGGATCTTTCGATTTCCTCTTCCCGCAACTGCCGCAGAATCTGCTCCAGTTCCTCGACTGCTTCTCGCAATTTCTGCTCGGCCTCTCGCTGACGCTCTACCGCGCCCTCCCGCTGGGCGTTCTCCAGTTCCTGCTGCGCCTCCTGCATCTTCTGCCGAGCTTGTTCCAAGCGTTGCATGGCCCGCTGCATCGGATCCTGCGACTGCTGGGGAGGTTGCTGGTTCTGCTGCCCTTGCTGGGACTGCTGCCCCTGTTGACCTTGCTGGGACTGTTGGCCCTGCTGTCCCTGCTGTGATTGTTGGCCTTGCTGGGATTGCTGTCCTTGCTGGGATTGCTGTCCCTGCTGGGATTGCTGACCCTGCTGGGATTGTTGACCCTGCTGCGACTGTTGGCCTTGCTGCGACTGTTGGCC
>RFIQ01000184.1 GCA_003695565.1 Planctomycetota bacterium
GAAGTACAGCGCGTACTTCTCTCCCGGCCTGGCCGCCAAGTACGCTTCGTTGGCGGCGCGGTCTGTAAGCAGCCCCATATGCGGCTCGACCTCCCACATCTTGATGTGATCCTCCAGGATGCGCGCCGCGCGGATGCTCGCCTTGGCAAAATCATTGAGACCGTTCCCAGAGTCTGGTCGATGAAACCGCGCGGATGCAGACCCGCCCAGAATGTTTCGCCAGAATCGTTCAACCCCATCCTCGGGACCACCGGTCCCGAACGACTTGTATCCGCTGCCGTAGATTTTCGTATGGTTGCTCGGACGCGGATGCTTGTTCACCTGGTCGAGTAACCACTGCAAAGCGTTCCAATGCGCCTCGTCGAAGTTGCGGCTGTTGACCTGGGAAATGTCGGCGAACATGTAGTGCTGGGGATCCTGGAACACCAAGGGCGTGTTCTTCGCCTTTTCTGCCAGAAAGGCATCATCGAACATATCCGTGGTAAAGACTTGGACGCCTTGCTGGGCCGCGGCGCGCTGGATGAATTCGATCCAGTATTGCCCCCATGCAGCCGGCGTGGACGTTTCGTTGTTCATGCAGTACAGGACGTTGCCATAATCCAGGCTGTAGGAGAGCATCTTGCGGACGAACGCTTCCTGATACCTGCGAACCAGGTCGAGCCGCCGGTCATAGCGCGGCATGCCCGGAATCGAGTGAAAGAAAGGATGCAAATCGCGGGAGGGATGTTGCGGATATGCGTTGGCGAATCCGGTTTGTTCATACGTGTAATTGATGTTGTTACCGGGGTTCCAGGGACTGGTCTCCCAGTGCTCCCTGGAGTAATCGAAGCGATCCCACACCTCGATTTGCAGGATGATGTTCCGTTCGCGGCACCACTTCAGGCAATCTGCAAAACGCTGCCAATAGTCCTCATTCCACTGGTCCAGGTCGAACTTTCCGCTGGGCAGCAGCTTGTGCGGTTTGAGTTCCACTCCCTCGCGCTGGCTCATCGTGCACCGCACGTAATTCCCGCCAACGGCGGCGATCTCATCCAGGTGCTCCCGCAACCCGTCCAATAGAAAGATGTGATCGGTCGCGCTACCTCCCAACAGCAGAACCGGTTCCCCCTGGTATTGCCAATAGCGCGGGTCCTGGGCCCAGGGGCGAATCGACACCCCGCCCTTCTCCGATTCCGCAGCAGCCGATGACCGATGCTGCGGCCGCTGCGCATTAGCGGCAGTGTGGAACAAGCTGAACAACACGGCGACCACGCAGGTGGTGACAAAGCGAGGGTACATCATGGCGGTACTCCGAAGGCGGGAGGGTTCCAGGCACTGGGAGGGTGCCCCACTGTTACGAACCACGGGGCACACTGTTACGAACCACAGTGCCGCCGATTATACCTCAGTGATCGCCGTCCGAATTTCAGCTAGTTGGGATTGGGCCGCCCCACAGCCGAGCCACAAAAAAGAAGACAGGCAGGCCGATAAGCCGGGTTCTGTCGCTGCGCCGCCGGGCGCTTGTCCCCACGGCGCGGCGGGTGGTCATTTATCTAGGCCGACAATTGCTTGCCGGCTCGAGCGGTCTACCCGGCGGTCGATGGCGAGGCGAGCCACCTCGCATGCAGTCTTGCCGGAGCGAGCTGCATTTCCGCCTGTTTGACCTTGCTTCGGGCGGGGTTTACCAAGCCGGCCGAGTCGCCTCGGCCGCTGGTGAGCTCTTACCTCACCGTTTCACCCTTGCCACGCACTGCCGATTTCGGCAGCCGTTCGGCGGTCTGCTCTCTGTGGCACTTTCCCTCACCTTGCGGTGGGTCGGTGTTACCGACCGCCCTGCTCTGCGAAGCCCGGACTTTCCTCTTCCGACTAGCGGAAGCGACCACCTGGCCTGCCTGTCGACTTTGATTGTATTCTGCCTGAGCGGAATCGTCCAAACGGCTTCCCAGTCCCCGGTATGCTACGTACAACTAGATGTTGATCCGCCCTCCCCCACACAGCCAATTCCCGATCATCACCGTCTTCGAGAATCGGATTGAAAAACAGGGTACCACTGTGAGCGCTAGCATCCGGTCCTTTCGCAACACGGACATCCCCGAACTGTGTCGGCTGTGGAACACACGGCTGCATCCGTTGGGCGAGTTTGAGCCGATGACGCCGCAGCAGATGGAAGTGGTGGCACTGGGGAAACCGTATTTTGTGCCGGACCAATTGCTGGTTGCTGAAGCCCCAGCCGGCGAACTGGTCGGGTTTCTGCACGCCGGACCGTTGTCCAATGACTCGATGAGCGATTGGGATGTCGATCGGTGCGGGATTTTCGCTCTGTACGCCACCGGTTCTGATGCTGAGGAGGTATTGCGGGCGATGTTGCTGACGGCCCTGGATTCCGCTTTAACCCAAGCTTCGGTCGTGTATTTGCAGCCCCCATTGCCCCAAGCAGCCTACTATTTGGGATTCGGGCCGGGCGACGCAATGGCCGGCACGGACAACTCTGCTCTGCCGGTCGATGCGGTGGCGCAGCAGGTCGGATTCGAAGTGCAGGAGCAATGGATGCACTGGGAGTTGTCGCTGGCGACTTTCCACCCACCGATCGATCGCATGCAGTTGATGGTTCGGCGTTCAGCGGAGGTCCAACGCGGGTTTGATGAACCGCAGTTGCCCTGGTGGCTGGCATGCGTTTTCGGACATGCCGACCTGCTGCAATATCGCCTGCTGGCTCATTCCGACCAGCGATGCTTGGGGGACGCCCTATTGTGGGCCCTGCCGTTGGAACTGCCCCAAGCTCAGGGGCGGATCTGGATGTTTCCGCTGACCGCCACCGAAACGTCCGAAGCACAGGCTGCGCAGACATTCTTGCTGGCCGAGGCGTTTCGCGATTTGCAGAACCAGCGAGTCGATACAATCTGCACCGCTTGCCGCGCCGACGATGCTGCCGTCATCGGCGTGTTGGACCGACTCGGTTTCGTGTGCGAGTTCCAAGGGAACGTCTTGGTCAAACGCTAAGGACACCCCAACCGCTTGCATTTCCGCAGCCAATCGCCCCTTTTCAACCTGCTTTCGTATGGAGTAGGATGGTGCGTTTTCCTACTACCAAACCGCGCTGGGTGGAGTGCCTGAGAGGTGGATGACGCAATTAGCAAAGCCGATACGCTGATCGAAGCGATGGGCTGGATTCGCCAGTTTCGCGGCAAAACCACAGTCATCAAACTGGGGGGCAGCCTACTGGAGGATCGCCAGGCGATGCACCATTTGCTGATCGACGTGATCTTCATGGAAACGGTGGGGATGAAACCCGTCATCGTGCACGGCGGTGGGCCCAGCATCAATCGAGCCATGGAGGCGGCGAACATTCAAGCCAGTTGGGTGCAAGGACGCCGCGTGACCGACCAAGCCACCCTGGAAATCGTGGAAAAAGTGCTGGCCGGGGAAATCACCCAGTACTTGACCGACGAAATCGAACGGTTGGGAGGCCGAGCCGTCAACCTGAACTTCGCCGGCGGATCCAACGTGCTGTATGGACGCAAACTGGAGATGCCAGACGCCCAGGGTAAGGCGATGGACTTGGGGTTCGTCGGCGAAGTCACCCGCGTCGATCGGGCGGTTATCGAGAGTATCCTGTACGCCAACCAGGTGCCGGTGATACCCTCCATGTGCATCGACGAGAACGGACAGAAATACAACGTCAACGCTGATACGGCTGCCATGGCGGTCGCCGAAGCACTGGGGGCGGAAAAGCTGGTTTTCCTCAGCGATGTCAATGGCGTTCGCCGGGTAAAGGACGATCCATCGACGATCATCCACTCACTGACAGCCGACGAGGCGCGGCAGTTGATCGCCGAGGGGGTAATCGACGCGGGGATGATTCCCAAGGTCGAAGCCTGTTTGGCGACGCTCAATCGAGGCGTCCGCAAAGTGCACATCATCGACGGCCGACTACGGCATTCCCTGTTGTTGGAGATCTACACGACCAGCGGCGTCGGAACCGAAATCGTGCAAACGCGTTCGGCTCTGGCTTGGGCATAGTGGACGCAACCCGGGGCCCGGTGCCCCGACGCGCGATGTCCAGCCAGTACCTTGGCAGACGCCAGCCCTAAACATCGAATTGTTCAACGGATTTCCCGCAAAATAGTGACAGACCCATGGTTCACGAACACCTGCCCTCGGACCAGACCGCTGCCTTGTTCCAGCGCTATGTCATTGGCAACTACATCCGCTATCCGGTCAACCTGGTCCGCGGCGAAGGCTCGATCGTGTGGGATGCCGAGGGCCGCGAGTACCTGGATTTTTTCCCCGGCTGGGGCTGCAATCTGTTGGGGCACTGTCCCCCCCGAGTCGTCGCCGCGGTGCAGCGTCAAGTCGCGGAATTGATTCACGTCCCCAACACCTGGTTGATCGAGAATCAAGGCCGGTGGGCGGAAATGCTATCTACCCGCAGCTTTGGCGGCCAGGCTTTTTTCTGCAACAGCGGTGCGGAAGCCAATGAAGCCGCGATCAAACTGGCTCGCTTGCACCAAGGCCCCGATCGGTACCGAATGATCACCTTTCACGGCGGCTTCCATGGCCGGACTTACGGTGCTCTGTCGGCGACGGCGCAACCCAAATACCATGTCGGCCTGGGGCCGATGTTACCGGGTTTCACCTACGTGCCGTTCGGGGACCTGCAGGCAGTGGAAAAGCAGATCGACGACACGACTGCCGCGATTCTGGTCGAACCAGTTCAAGGGGAGGGAGGCGTCCGCCTCCCGCCCGACGGCTTCCTAGCCGCACTGCGGCGGTTGGCCGATGAGCACGGGCTGCTCTTGATTTTCGACGAAGTGCAAACCGGTTGTGGTCGCACCGGCCACTGGTTCGGTTACCAGTACTTCGATGTAGAACCGGACATCATGACCCTGGCCAAATCGCTCTGCGGAGGAATCGCCGGCGGAGCCATGCTGGCCCGATCCGACGTCGCTGCCAGCCTGCGGCCGGGAACTCATGCCAGCACCTTCGGCGGCAACCCGATTGCGGCCGCGGCCGGTATCGCCACGATTGAGACCATCGA
>RFIQ01000185.1 GCA_003695565.1 Planctomycetota bacterium
CCCCAGGATGGCATGGTAGGACTGGACGGATTTCGAGCCCGCATCCTGCAGCGATTACGAACCACGGCAGCTCAAGTCCTGCAGCACCTCGGTGTAGCGGTAGCTCGCCGTGGATAGAACCATGACGCCTAAGTGCCGCTCAAGCGCGACAACAGATCGATCACCGTGGCAGATCTACCGCCAGGGCAGCGCGGCAGGGGAGATTTCCTGCACGTTCGCGGGGCACTCAGTGACAGCAGTCGACCACCGGCCGACACCAGCCAAATTCGGAAGGAAAAGGGCGATCGGCCTTTTTTCAATGGATTGAATCGAGTGCGGGACGTAACGCTGCGAGCAATCTGTCCAGGTCTTCGGCCGTATGGCGGGTGGAGAGGCTGATGCGCAGGCGGCAGGCCCCGACCGGGACGGTAGGGGGCCGAATCGCGGGGACATAGATGCCTTGGTGCAACAATTGACGGGCGATTGCCAGCACCCGGTCCTCCCCTCCTAGAATGACCGGGACGATGGGTGCATCGCCGGAGGGGACTTGGGCACCGATTGCGCGGAGACGCTCGCGCAGAGCGATCGATCGGGCACGCAGCGCCTGGCGCTGTGCGTGCATGTGCTGCAACAATCGCAAGCTGGTGCGGGCGGCGGCCAGCACGGCCGGCGAAGGAGCCGTAGAAAAGACGTAGCTGCGACATCGATTCACCAAGTACTCGATGGCTGGCGATTCCCCCACCGCGTAGCCACCGGCTGCGCCCAGCGCTTTGCTCAGCGTACCGAGTTTCAACAGGACAGCCGACTGGCCACCCAATTCTTCCAACAAACCCGCACCGCGATGGCCATAGACTCCCACGGCGTGTGCTTCGTCCACCACCAACGCGGCATCTCGATGTGCGGTTATCTCCAACAGGTCGCTCAGCGGGGCCGCGTCGCCGTCCATGCTGAACACGGATTCGGTCAGCACGATTACCCGCCGGAATCGGTGCCGATTGTTGCGCAGGTAGGTGTCCACGTACCCCGCCTCCCGGTGGGGAAAGACTCCGATGGTTGCCCGGCTCAACCGGCATCCATCGATCAGGCTGGCGTGATTCAAGCGATCGCTAAGAATCAGATCTTCGCTGCCGACCAGGCAGGAAAGAACACCGAGGTTCCCGCTGTATCCGCTGCTGAAAACCAGGCCGGAATCCTGGCCGGACCACTGGGCTAATTCGGTTTCCAGTCCCCGTTGCACGTCGGTGTAACCGCGCAGGACGGGGCTGGCCCCGGAACCCGCGGCAGCGGCTTGTCGCACAGCGCGCACTACTTCGGGATGGTCCCGCAATCCCAAGTAATCATTGGAGCCGAAATCGAGGAACGAAGGGGCGGTGGAAGACGATGGGGGCACCGGGGCAGCGAAGTGATCGGTCCTATCCCGCCGGCCGGTGGCGTTGCCGGACGCGGGCAGTCCGCCACGGAACCGCCGCAGGTTGCGCTGTTCCAAATCCGCCAGGGTTTGCTCGAAGAAGGTACGCCAGGAAGCTTGCACGATGGATGGGGATGCTGGGGGCAGATGACAACGGCAGGTCAACCGGTTTACGATTCCTTGCGCTGCGTCTGGTGGGTCTGCAGCCATTGCGAAATCTGATTGTCCCGCTGCTCCAAAGTGTCGGGATCCGGCGCGATGGCGATCGATGCCCCATCGATTCCATACACCGCATGGGACGCAAACTCGGGGAAGATCGCGCGGGGGTCGTCCCCCTGCAACACCAATGCGGCGGCCAGGGCCAGATCGCATAGACGCAGAACCTTGAATCGCCCTGCGGGCCCCTGCATGGCCAAGGGTTGCTGTGGGAATCCAGGAGGCACTTCCGGGCGCTCTTCCACTTCCAGGCCGTCCCCTGCGTCGGGGCGATTGACTTGAAACACTTCGCAAATAACGCGCTGGTTCATGCAGGGGATCAACAGTTGGATATCGGAGGAGTCACCGAAGCGGACGAGATTCATGATGGCCAATTGCCGCACGCGGGCATCCAACGCCGCCGCCAGGTTTTGCCTCGCGATCTCGACGCCGGTTGGCAAGTCGTAACGCAAAGCGATGCTCAGCACGATCTCCGCCTGGTTCGCTTGGGACTTGGGGAGCCAGTACGCCAGAAGGCGCCGCACTGCATCGGAGTACCCACGTCGATTCAAGTAAGAGCTGAAGGGCACCATGTTGATGCTGGCTTCCATCAGCGAGTTGACTTCCGCCGGCGCTTTGCCCGGCAGCAGCGATACGCCCAATAGCAGCGCGACGAACTGTCCCATCTCCGGTACTCGCATGTGCATGCGGTCCTGCCAAATTTCGGCAGCGCGGAGCGCCAGGAAGCCTCGCAATTCATCCACCAGACGATCGGTCGGAACATCTTGTTGTTGCGCTCGCCACAAAGCATCGATGCGCTCGACCAGGTCGGGTTCCAACCGCAGCATGTCCAGAAACAACAGCTTGGCAGTGCGCGAGGATCCGACGCGCTGTGCGTAGATCGACCAGGCCGGCAATCCATAGGAATGGCTGGCATCGGCGTCCAGCAGGAAACTCCTGGACAGCCGTTCGAATTGTTCCGTTTCGATTTTCTCCGCGATCCGATGGGCACGCGTCCAACGCTCCAGGTCCTGGCGGTCGACGGCTCGCAGGGCCCCAATCGCTGCCTCGCCGGCTCGCAGGAGGGCCGCGGTAGCCTGCTCGCGCTGCCGGAACGAGGTCGCGCCCAACTGCCTGATCCACTGCTGGATCTGGGCTGGATCGACCGACCCGTCACTTGTCGCCGGTAGCGATTCGGCCGCGTGGGGGCCCGGCGAGACTGGTTGGGCGGCCGCCATGGATCCGATGCCAAGGCAGAGGAGCGTTGCCCAGCAAGCAGGACGGAGATGGGGACTGGTTGGAATCATCGCTTTGGCGCCTTGCAAGAAAAACGGCTCCTTTATTGTACCGCGCAGCAACCGTTGGGAGGGTGCCGGTTCGCGGTTGGCCACCGATTTGTCGCCTCGCGGGCCGACACATCCGGCCCAGACGCCAAACCTTGGAGCCTGCGGCGCCCGGCCCTGGCAGGGTGCGCCGCAGGAGCGGCATGGCCGCCATTGTTCGTTCCAACCGATTACCGACCTGGTGTCGCTACAGCCGCGCGCCGGGCCTGGGCCGACTGCTCGGCTCGCTTGGACAGATACAACAGGACGGGGGAAGCGATGAAGATCGAGCTGTAGGTACCGACCAGCACGCCCACCAACAGGGCAAACGAAAATGCATGGATGCCTTCACCACCGAAGATGTACAACACGGCGATCGTCAACAGGGTCGTGCCGGAGGTCAACAGGGTTCGGCTCAAGGTTTGATTGACGCTGACGTTGACCATGTCCGACGTCAACCGTGGGCTCCGCCCCCGGACTTCGCGGATGCGGTCGAAGACCACGATCGTATCGTTCAGCGAGTAACCGATGATGGTGAGGAACGCGGCGACTTCGGTCAACCCGATTTTGAAATCCTCGATCAGCAAGAATCCCAGGGGGCGAGCCAACCAATGGCTGAGCGCCAACACGCCGAGGGTGATAATGACGTCGTGCACCAACGCAACCACCGCGGCCAAACCGTAGGCCACCCGTTGGAAGCGGAACCAAATATAGACGACGATGAAAATCAGGCTCAGCAGAATGGCGGCCGTGGCGCGTTGCTGCATCTCCTCGGCCACGCGTGAACCGATGGTGCTCAAGGAAAGCCATATCGGTTGTTCGTTCATGTAGGCCTGAAACTCGGCGATCACGCGATCCGCCTGCTCCTTCTCCAAGGGCAGGATCACCCGCCACTTCTGGTATCCGCCGATATCCTCCGGGCGCCAGTTCTCGGGCAGTGGATCCGGATAGACTTCCACCAGCGTATCGCTCAACTCGATGTTCAGTTTCTTGGCAGCGTCCAGCAATCCTTCCTTGAGAGATTCCGCATCGATGCGTGCACCCTTCTCGCTATCGGGAACGTTTGGATTGTCGTCGGTGCTGCCACCGAATTCCAACAAGTACTCGGTCCTGGCGGCCGGTACCGCTCCGGCATTGGCAGCCGACTGGTCGCCGGTGCCCTGGGCACCCTCAGCGTCCTGAGCGCCGGAGGCGTTGGTCGGCGAAGCTGCGTCATCGGTCGCTGCAGTGTCCTCGGAGCCATCCGCCGCCGGAGGGGCGGCGTTCGATCCGTCGGGGTCCACTTGGACGGCCGAACCCGGTGCCACCTCGGCCTGTGTACTGACATAATGCACCTGCGGAAGAATGGCTCCGGTCTGTTGGCTCGACGCGGTCGAACTGAGGATCTTCACCCGGTAGGTCTTCAGCCGAACCCTCTCCTCGTTGGCAAACCCCTCTACCAGTTTTTGCGCAAGCAACGATTCGTCATCGATAGACGTGACCAGGGAGTACACCGTGTCGGCCGGTTCCTTCTCCACACGCACCAAGGTGAATTGTACCGGTTTCCCCTCTTCGTCTTCCGTCAAGATCCGCTTCAGGATATCCCGCAGTTCGTCCGGATGAATGGGATCGGTGACCTGAAATGTAACGCTCGTTCCGCCCGTGAAGTCGATGTTCAGAATGTCGCGGCCACGCATCACTGCGGCGCCGAGCCCGATGACGATCAATCCCAGCGATACGGAGTAGCACACGGTTTGCCAACGCATGAAATCCAGGTCGCGATCACCGAATAGCATGCGTTTGATAAAGCCCACTGCATCAGCCATCGACAGGTTGGCGATCCGCAGCTTTTCGCAGATCTCGAAAATAACGCGGGAGCAAAACGTCGCCGTGTACATACTGGTCATGATGCCGATGATCAACGCCACGGCAAAGCCACGCACCTGGTCGGTGCCGATCCAGTACAAGACGATGGCAGCGATCAGCGTCGTCAAATTGGCGTCGACGATGGTGGTGAACGCTCGATCAAAGCCATTGCGAATGGCCATGCGTGGAGCGGATCCCTTGTCCCGTTCCTCGCGTATGCGTTCGAAAATCAACACGTTGGCGTCGACCGACATGCCCACCGTCAAGACCAGACCGGCCAGTCCCGGCAGGGTCAGGGGTTGTCCAATGAATACCATCACCCCGAAGATCAACAAACCGTTCATCAGCAAGGCCAACGAGGCGATGACACCCGAGAATCGGTAGTACACCAGGATCGTGGCGAAAGTCAGCACCACCGCCCAGACGGAGGCGGTCAGCCCCTTTTCTACGGTAGCAGCACCCAATCCGGCTCCCACCCGAATCTCGCTGGCCGGTTGATCGCTGAGCGTGGCTGGAAGCCGTCCGGCACGCAGAATGGTTACCAGAAATTCGACTTCCTCTCGAGTAAAATTCCCCGTGATGATACCGCTGGTGCTGATCGGGGAATTCAACTGGGGAGCCGATAAGACCTTGCCATCCATAATGATGGCCATGCGACGGTGGAAATTGCCCGTGGGCTGATTGGCTGCGGTCAGCTTCAGCATTTTTTGGGCACCGGATGGCGTCAGACGGAAGGCGACCACATATCCCGATTTGTCGAATTCCGTGGTGGCGCTGGCCAGGTCATCCCCGGTGACTTCCGCGTAGGGAACTCCTCCCGCTTCCAAGGCCATCAGGACCTCGATCTCCCGGATGCCGTTCTCCTTCAACCATTTTTCGAACGCATAATCCTCGTTGACGTCGATATCGGGGTTCTCGATCAGCTTGCCCGTGAAGGCGTCGCGGACGATGTCACCGAGCACGGGCGTGCGCAATGGGAATACCCCTTGGACCATCTTGTCCTGCCGGCCGACCTGGTACCAGCGTCCCACCACACGCCCTTGGTCATTGGTTACATCGCGATTGAGCGATCGTTGCGTTTGCGCGCGGGCCAGCGCAATGATGTCTTGATGGTCGCGGGTGTTGGCCACGATGCGAAACTCCAACTGACCGGAGGTCTGCAGCATGTCCTTGATCCGCTTCAGCTCCAGCGGGTCGGTGTTGGGGACGATGATTTCGATCTGCGTACTGCCCCGAGGCCGAATCGTGATCTCCTGCGTGCCGGAGGGGTTCAACCGGTCGCTCAGGGCGCTGGCCAGCGCGTCGGCGTCCACCGTTTCCCCATCTTCATTGGGCACGATGTCGTAAACCAGGTTGGTGCCCCCCTTCATGTCGGGGCCCAGCCGCAGTTTGAAATCGTTCTTCCACGCAAACAGAAACGCCGCG
>RFIQ01000186.1 GCA_003695565.1 Planctomycetota bacterium
GACTCTGGGGCCGTCGAGAGTCACTGGATGGTGAGCGCTGGCAATACCAGCAATCTCACGATCGATGGTACGGGTACTCCTCGTTGGGCGCGTGCACGCCACGTGGGCCCCTTCCGCCGGAAGGGGCTCGTTCTAGGCAGTGATCTCAGGCCCGGTCGCGATTGCGTGAGGCGATGACTGCGATCGGAGAGTGCAGGGGCGAATGCATGGTACCGCCAGGGACTGGCGGGCGACTCTGGGACGATCGCACCCCTGAATGCAATGGAATCGCCTTGACTCCCGAAATGGAATCCTGGTACACGCAACATCGGCGAGGAGGGCCCCTGGTAATGCGCGGGGAGCGGTAGCAACCGCGGGGCGCCTCAACGAATCCATCCATCAGACGAGGACCCATCAGAAATGTCACGAATTCTGCACTTTGTTGGAATGGCCGCCGGGGGGCTGGCAGCCCTGGGATTGGCCGGTTGCGGCGGAGGGAACACCGAATCCACCGCCGGTGGATCTGCCGAGGCGGCCCAATCGGCGCAGGTGGTTGCCCAAGGGGTATCCACGCCCGAAACGCCCGAGTCAGGCGCCGAATCGACAACGATCATCGACGAGGGGGAGAGCAGTCAGCCGGCGCAGTGCGTTGCCGTGTTCATGGACAGTTTGCGGCGCGGCGATGAACGGGCGGTCAACGCGATGCTCACGGCCAAAGCCCGCGAGGAGTTGGCCAAGACATCGTACGTGATCGAGCCCCTGGGCGCGCCGGAGGGCCAGTTCCAGATCGGCCGCGTTGCGTTTCCCTACGAAGAAAAGAACGTGGCGTTGGTCGAATGCGTGTGGACGGATCCACCGGTTGCCGACCAGCCCGCCGTGTCGATGGATATCGTGTGCGAGGTCCACTTGGAGCCGGAAGGGTGGCGTATGTCGGCGTTGGGTTTGAACATTCCCGGTACCGACGAAGCATTGGTGCTGGATTTTGAAGACGCTGCTGCGCTGCAAGCCACCATCGACGCGGCGTTGGGAGTACCGCCGACGGCAGAGCCAACTCAAACGGCCGCAGGCGCCACCGCGTCTCCGGCGGGAACTCAGGCCAGCTCGCAGGTGGGCGGCGATCAATTGCCGACGTCAACCGGGCTGCCTCCGCTCCCCTCCGGCAATTTGCGCAGCATCGGCCCGCAGGCGCCTCAACCGACCGGTACGGACAAGATCGCGTTGCCGCCGATCGATTCGGCTCCGCTACAGCGTTAGCTGGCCCCACGGCAAACGCAGTTGCAGGTGCTGGAGGAGGCCGCATGGCTGGCCGCATCCGCACTGTGCCAGGGTCTGCAACCATAAGCACTTCAACGCCGTGGATCTTGCCCCGAGATCTGCGGCGTTGGCATTTTGAGTCCGTTGGTTAATGTTCCGATGGTGGCGTGTTCAGTCCCGACTGGGTAGTCCAGCAAGTGCGCATCCTTTCCAACCAAGGCCCGTAGTCGCCCGCCGCGATTCTGGATCGTGCCGTGCGGACCAATTGCTGGTAGAAGGTCAAATTGTGATGCGTGACCAGAATCGGGCCCAGCATCTCTTTGGCCAGGAACAGGTGTCGCAGGTAGGCGCGACTGTGTCGGCAGGCCAGGCAAGGGCACTCCGGGGACAAAGGGCGAGGGTCGTCCGCATGCACGGCGTTGCGCAACCGGATTTCGCCCTCCCACGTAAAAGCGAGTGCGTTCCGCGCATTGCGCGTCGGCATAACGCAATCGAACATGTCGATGCCTCGGGCGATGGCTTCCAGCAGATCGATGGGGCGGCCCACGCCCATCAGGTACCGCGGTTTGTCGGCGGGAAGATGGGGGGTCGTGCCGGAGATCACCCGATACATCTCCGCAGGAGGCTCTCCGACGCTCAGTCCACCCACGGCAAAACCGTCGAAAGGCATTGCGGTCAACCCCTCCGCGCTGCGACGGCGCAGTTCCAAATCGAGCCCACCCTGGACGATGGCAAACTTCGCCTGAGAATCGAGGCGGGCGGCCTCCAAACACCGCCGAGCCCATCGGGTCGACCGTTCCATCGCCTCTTCGACGGCTTCCCTGGGGGCCGGCAATCCGATGACGTGGTCGAGCACCATGGCGATATCGCTGCCCAGATTCTCCTGGATGCGGATTGAATCCTCCGGCGTCAAACGCAATGGGGCGCCGTCGATGTGCGAGCGGAAGGTGGCCCCCTCTTCGGTTATTTGCACGCGCTGCGCCAGACTGAATACCTGGAACCCACCGCTGTCAGTTAGGATCGGATGCTCCCACCCCATGAAGCGATGCAGGCCTCCCAGGCGGGCGATTCGCTCATCTCCCGGCCTTAGCGCCAGGTGGTAGGTGTTGCCCAACAAGATTTGCGCCCCGGTGGTTGCCACCTGGTCTACTGTCAATCCCTTGACCGTTCCCAGCGTGCCAACCGGCATGAAGGCGGGGGTGTCGATCGCACCGCGGCGCATTTCGATGCGTCCCAGCCGGGCCATGGTCTGGGGACATGTTTGCCGGACAGCGAAAGCAAGGGGGCTGGGCATCGGGCTGAAGCTCAATCGCCCCGCAGTTTCAAGTTCAGAGCCTCCAGTTTCGATCGTACTTCGTTGAGGCTGGTGACCCCGAAATTCTTCGATTCCAACAAGTCATCGGCCGTCTTGCGGATCAATTCACCGATGGTATTGATGCCCAACCGGACCATGCACTTGCGAGCGCGGACCGACAAGTTCAATTCGGAGATCGGACGATCCAGAATCGCTTGTTGATCCGGAGACATGCCGGAGGTGTCCAGCGGCGGTTCCGGTTCCCGCTGCGGCGTGGCCAACTGTCCCAGCGATAGTCCTTTGGAAGCCAGCATTTCCCGGATCTCGACCAGACTCGTTTCGCCGAAGTTCTTGCTGGCCAGTAGTTGCTGTTCGGTGGTCCGCACCAGGTCGCCCAGCGTGCGGATGCCCATTTTTTGCAAACAATTGCGGCTGCGCACCGACAGCTCGAAGTCATTGACGGAGATGCTGAGCAGTTGGTTCATCCGCTCGTTCATCCGCATCGATTCTTCGTCATAGTAGACGTTGCCCGACGCTGCGGCGTCCTTCATGTACAACCGAGCACGCGGATGGTCCGGGAAAACGTCGAGCACGCGTTTGTAACAGGCTTGGGCTTTGTTGAACTCGTTGCGATCCTCGTACATGATGCCCAGGTTGATCAGCGTCCCCACGTGGGCCGGAAAGCACGACGCGGCCCGTTCGTACAGTTTCAAGGCCTCGTCATCGTTGCCTTTGCGCTCGTTCTCCAGGGCCAGGCCGAACAGTGCGCCGGGATGGCGGTCGTCGTACTGCAGGGCGCGATTGTACAGGCGCAGGACTTCTTCCAAATGCCCGTCGCGGGCCGCCACGGTGGCACCGCGCTGGTAGTTGTACTCGGCCGTTTGTTCGTAGGGACCGAAAATATTGTCCAGGATGTCCATGGCTTCCTGGAGCTTGCCCTGGTACCGCAGGACCTCTGCAATCGCGACCTGGCACTCGTCCGCGTTGTACCCGGCTTCCTTGGCTCGTTGGTAATTCTGTATGGCTTCTTCGTACTTGCCCAACTGGAACTGCGACTTGGCCAGGTAGAACAACGCCAACGCGCTGCCATCGGCATGCGACAGGGTTTCCTCGGCGTTGCGGAATTGGCCGATCAGGTATTGTCCCACCCCCAATCGTACCGCTTGAGCAGGCGTGCGCTCGGGCATCTGCTGCAATTCGTTGACCGCATCCTTGAGGACGCCCAACTGGCTGTAATCCTCCGACACGATCCGACAAATCTTAGCGATCTCCGCAGGCCCGAACGTCTGATTGGAGACCAACATTTCGTGAACATCTACCGCCGTAGATTCAGTCATCCGCGCGAATCCCCCAGGAGTGGTGTCTGAATGATTTAAGAGCCAGCGGCGGGAGTCGAACCCGCAACCCCCGCATTACGAATGCGGTGCTCTGCCGATTGAAGCTACGCTGGCATACCACGCAATCGAACGAAATCTCCGGACCCGACCAAGCAATAGCGCCAGGTCGATGGGGCAGCCGCTCCCGGACCGCCGGCTTGTCGTCCCACCCCGCGCCCGGAAATGGCAAAATCTCGTAACAGGTGCCCCTGCTGCAGGGGGAGAAGCGATCGGCAGGTGGTAGAACCGGCATTTAACCCCATCGCCCCACATTGGTCAATAGGCGAAATCGGATGCTCCAAGGCGGGCGACTGGATGCGAAGACGCAGTTGACTTTGGCGAAGTGAAGGGCTTCTGCTACGATTGGGCTGGAACAACACCCGCCGGGAGCCCAGGGGCAGCAAGAATGGCTAGCGTAAGTGATAAGAATTCAATTGGATGGGATAGCATGAACGACGTGGAGGCCGAAGCGGAGTCCGGCGTCTCGGGCCGCAGCCGATTGGGGAGATTGACTGGAGTCGAGCTGATCGCCACAGGGAGCTATTTACCGGAAAATGTCGTCCGCAACGAGGATCTAACCGCCCTGGGGTGCGACAGCGACTGGATTGTCCAGCGGACGGGAATTCTGCAGCGCCGGCGGGCCAGCGACGATGAAGCCACCAGCGACCTGGCCTTTCGGGCAGCTCAGGAGTGCCTGCGGCGAGCCGAGGTGCGTCCCCAGGATGTCGATTTGATCGTGTTGGCGACCATCACTCCTGACCATGCATCCCCCTCGGCAGCCTGCCATCTGCAGCGGCGTTTGGGGGCAGTGTGCCCAGCCATGGACGTGAACGCGGCGTGCGCAGGGTTCATGTACGCGGCGATCACGGCCAGCCAGTTCGTGGCCACGGGGTGTGCCCGCAGGGCGCTGGTCGTCGGGGCGGAAGTCATGAGCCGCACGATCAACCCCCGAGACGTGAAGACGTTTCCTCTGTTTGGCGACGGTGCCGGCGCGGCCCTGATCGGTCCTACCAAGGACAAGACAAAGGGGTGGTTGAGTTTTACTCTCGGTTCGGAGGGGTGTGGCGGGGAGATGCTGTGCATTCCCAGCGGTGGCAGCCGGTCTCCCTTGACACCCGACGCCATCGAATCGGGCGAGCATTATTTGAAAATGGAGGGGCGGGCCGTCTTCAAATGGGCGGTGCGCGTCGTATCGGACAGTTGCCGGGATTGCCTCGCCCACAGCGGGTTGACCAACGAGGACGTGGCCATGCTGATTCTGCACCAGGCGAATATCCGGATCATCGATTCGGCTGTGGCCGACCTGGGGATTCCCCGCGAGAAGGTCTTGGTCAATCTCGATCGGTATGGCAATACGTCGGCGGCCAGTGTACCGATCGCATTGGACGAAGCCCTGCAAGGAGGGCATCTGGCCCCAGGCGATCGTGCTCTGTTGTGCGGTTTTGGTTCCGGATTGGCCTGGGGGACCGGCGTCTTGCAACTCTAGTTGGTCGGTTCGACCCCTGGGCGGTCCCGCCCGTGTTGCACCGTGCGCCCCATCATTCCGCGGCGGAAGCCAGCGTGGGGGGTGTCCTACCGGCGAGTGCTGGAGCGGCGTCGGCTGTTCCCGCGGTCGGGTATTGGTTTGTCTCAAAGTGTTTCAAGAACCGCCGCGGGAGGGCGAATAGCAACTAGAATCCCTCCAGGGTCCGACGTTGCGCTGACCCACCGCTCAGAGCACCGAATGTCATGTGCGACGCACGGCCTGAGCACCTCGCTCTGCGGTTTGCGATTGGTCGACTGGACCGACAGACGGAACCACGGCTGGCTTTCTTGCTCAATCACTCCTCCCAACAATCCGATTCTCATGCGAGCTCTGATCAAAACAACCGTGTTTCTGCTGTTGCTGGCCGGACTGGGGACGGGGATCTATTTTCCCGCCGCCCAATACATACGCGAGCGCAATAAACCGACGTATCGTTTCCAGCAAGCGGTCCAGGGGGACTTGACGTACTATGTCAACGCCACCGGCAACGTCGATCCCGTGATGCGCGTAACGGTTGGTGCGGTGGTGAGCGGGCCCATTCAAAAGCTGTACGTGGATTTCAACGATAAAGTGACCGAGGGGGAGCTGATGGCCAAGATCGATCCGCGCATCTATGCCTCGGTCGTGCTTCGGGATGAAGCCATGTTGGAGACTCGTCTAGCGGAAGTGCAACGTGCCGAGGCCCGATTGCAGCAAGCCGTCAATGCCGAACAGCGAGCCATGGAGTTGCTCAAACGCGGCACGAATTTCATCTCCGAAACCGAGGCCGATGAACTGAAGTTCAACCGCCTGGCTGCCGAGGCGGAATTGAGCGTGGCTCAGACCGCGGTGCGGCAAGCCGAGGCCAACCTGGCCAACTCCCGCGCCAACCTGGAATACACCGACATTCGGTCGCCAGTCGACGGAATCGTTATCGACCGAAAAATCGATGAAGGCCAAACGCTGGCAGCTCAATTCCAAACGCCTGAGCTGTTCGTCGTCGCCCCGCAAATGGAGGAACGGATGTACATCTACGCCTCGGTTGATGAAGCGGACATCGGGTTGATTCATCGCGCCCAACAGGCCAGGAATCCAGTAC
>RFIQ01000187.1 GCA_003695565.1 Planctomycetota bacterium
CCATGTAGCCGTGCTGGACCCCAAACCGAATTGTCCTGCTGCCCAAGCGGCAGACCGTCATTTTCGCTGCGCGACCGATGGATCCGCCGATGACGACCAGGTCGTGGAATTCTCCCAGTTGTGCAGCGCAGTCACCTTGGAATTCGAGAACGTCGCGGTCGATCTGGCGCGCAAGTCCGGTCGGTTCGCACCAGTTCATCCTCGACCCGAGATCCTGGAGATCTGCCAAGATCGTTTGCGGGAGAAACAAGCGGTCACCGATGCCGGTTTCGCCACCACTCCGTTCCGCGCGGCCGAATCGGTACAACAGTGCCGAGCTGCCGCAGAAGAACTCGGATTGCCCGTCGTGCTCAAGACAGTGCGCAGTGGCTACGACGGAAAAGGCCAGGCATTAATTCGAACCGTAGACCAGATCGACACGTTCTGGGAATCGCTGGAAGATCAACGCGTCATCGTGGAGAAATGGGTTCCGTTCACCGCCGAGGTTTCGATGGTCGTCGCCCGCAATCTGCGGGGGCAAGTGCAGACGTTTCCGCTGTTCGAAAACGAGCATAGCAACCACATCCTCGACGTAACGCGTTGCCCTGTCAGTCCGGATCTGCGGCAGTGCGAAACAGCCGCCGAAGAAATATGCATTGGACTGGCCGAGGACTTCTCCCTGATCGGATTGATGTGTGTCGAGTTCTTCGTCGATGCCGACGGCCGGCTGTTGGTCAATGAGATCGCTCCGCGGCCGCACAATTCGGGACACCTGACCATCGATGCATTTTCCTGCAGCCAGTTTGAAATGGCCGTGCGGGCGGTATGCAATTTACCGTTGATCGCTCCCGAGCAAAATTCACCTGCGGCCATGGCCAATCTGCTGGGCGACCTGTGGATCCCCGAGCCTCCCGATTGGGAGCCGATACTTGGCATGCCTCAGGCCCATCTGCATTTATACGGCAAGTCGGAACCCAGGCCCGGCAGAAAGATGGGGCACGTGACGGTGCTCGACGCCACCTCGTCCGAAGCCTCGATTACCGCACGTGAGTTGCGCGAATCGGTTCAACGGACGTCGATGCACGCTGAATAACCGGGCGGCTACCAATCCAACAGGGGCCGGGCCTGTTCCACTCGTCCCAAGGGCCGGCATCCGGGACCGATACCGTTGCGTCCCAGGTCGCCGTCGACCGACTCGGCCAATCGAGTCAGTTCGGCCACAATGTCCGGGTGTTCCGCTTGCACATCGGTCGTCTCCCCGATGTCGTCGTCCAGGTTGTAGAGCGCGTTGTACTTCAAGCTCAGTTTCCAGGGGCCGCGCCGCACCGCCTGGAGCTCGAAGCCACGGAAATACAGGAAATCTTGCCTCGGGGGATCCTCATTCGCACCGATCTGGCCGCTCATCACCGACCAGACATTTACGCCGTCGATGCGACGGTCGTTGGGCAATTGTGCACCGGTCAGGTGAGCAATTGTTGGCAAGATATCCATCATCGTCGTTATCGCAGTCGTCGATGTGCCGGCGGGAATTTTGCCTGGCCAGCGACAAATCGTTGGCACGCGGATTCCGCCCTCCCAGGTCGAGCCTTTCCCGCCGCGCAGCGGCGCGTTGTTGGCTCCATGCCTGGGTTGGCCACCATTGTCGGAAGTGAAGATCACCAGGGTCCGCTCGGCCAACCCCAAATCGTCCAACGTCTTGAGGATCTCTCCCACGCTCCAATCAACCTCGGTAACCCAGTCTCCGAACAGGCCATTGTTCGAAGTGCCGCGAAACCGTGCGCTGGGATACAGCGGAAAATGAACTGCACTGTGCGGCAGATAGACGAAGAAGGGCTGATCCCGATGCTGGCGAATGAACTCCACTGCCTTCTCGGTATAACGTTGGACCAGCAATTCCTGTTGAGGCCCGCGCACGCGTTCCAGCACGGTTTCGTTTTCCAGCCACGGCAGGGGAGGCTGGCCGGCCCCGCGAATCCCGTCCTCGGGACCGAGCCCGGCCCCCGGCTTCGATTTGGCCTTGGGCAAGGGTTGACCATAATTGCTCTTGGCCCCGTCCTCCGGTGGTCCCATGTCGTTGGAATAGGGCAGCCCGTAGTAGTAATCGAATCCCTGACGCGTCGGCAAGAATTCGGGCTGGTCTCCCAGATGCCATTTGCCGATGCACGCTGTTGCATAACCGATTTCCTTGAGCATATCGGCAATGGTGACTTCATCCGGGTGCAAACCGACCCGTGAGGCTGGGAACAGTACGTGTGGCGTTGCCAGGACGCGTTTGGGATAACAGCCGGTCATCAGCGAAGCGCGGGAAGGGGAACAGACGGGCGCGGCATAGTGGCTGGTCAAGCGCCGCCCTTCCGCCGCCATCCGATCCAGATGGGGCGTCTGTTGCGTCGTGTTGCCATACGGACCGATATCGCCATAACCAAGGTCGTCGACGTTGATTAGAACGACGTTGGGGCGGTCCGCCGCCACGATCGCCCCGACGCACCACAACATCCACCCGCCGGCGGCCAACCACGCCCAACAAACCTGCATACCCTTGCGAACCATCATAATGCTCCCCTGCCTGAACCTGAAATCTCGGAAATTCGCGTCCGCCAAATGCTATTCCACGGGAAACCCCCGTTTACGCAACAGCGCCCGCGTATCCACGTCGCGACCTCGAAAACGACGAAACCCTTCCGCCGGATCGATCGTATCTCCCACTGACATGATGTTTTCGTAGAGGCTGCGTGCCAGTTTGCGATCGTAAAACGATCCGGCCTCCTCGAACGCTTCGGCGGCGTCCGCGGTCAATGCGTCGGACCACAGATAACTGTAGTAGCCTGCGGAGTACCCATCGTCGGCGAAAATATGCTGGAAATGAGGAGTCCGGTGACGCATCACGATCTCCTTCGGCATTCCTAGCTCGGCCAGCGTCTCCCGTTCGAACTTGTCGGGATCGATGTCCTGATCACCAGCCAAGTGCAATTTCATGTCGACCAGGGCGCTGGCCAGGTATTCCACAGTGGCAAATCCCTGGTTGAACGTTGCCGCCCGCCGAATCTTGGCGACCAATTCTTGCGGAATGGGCGTTCCCGTTTGGTAGTGCACGGCGAACTGGTTCAGCACCTCCGGCGTTTCCAGCCAATGTTCGTTGAGTTGCGATGGGAACTCGACATAGTCCCGCGGCACGTTGGTTCCCGACTGCGTGGGGTAACGGACGTTGGAACACAATCCGTGCAAGGCATGCCCGAATTCGTGAAACATCGTGTCTGCATCATCCCAGGAAATCAGCACCGGTTGCCCGGGAGGTGGTTTGATGAAATTGGAGTTGTTGGAAACGATGGGTGTGATGAACTCATCGATATTCTCCTGAGCTCGATAATCGGTCATCCAGGCTCCCGACCGCTTGCCGGGGCGGGCATAGGGGTCGAAGTACCAAAGACCGACGTGATGGCCATCGGATCCCAGGACTTCCCACACGCGCACATCGGGATGGAACACTGGAACATCATGGATTTCGCGGAATTGAAATCCGTACAATTGGGACGCTGCCCACATCATGCCCTCACGCAATTGCTCCATTTGCAGATACGGTTTCACCTCGTTGAAATCGAGATCGTACTTGGCCTTCCGTACCTTCTCGGCATAGTACCGATAGTCCCAGGGTTCGATCGTAATTCCGCGGCCTTCAGCATCTGCGATCTTCTGCATATCGGCGACTTCCTCGCGCACGCGAGCCACCGCCTTGGGCCACACCTGCATCATCAACTCCATCGCCGCCTCAGGCGTCTTGGCCATCTGCGGTTCCAGCCGCCAGTGAGCATGCGTGGGATATCCCAGCAATTTCGCTCGCGTGGCGCGCAGTTTGAGGATCTCCGTGATGATTCCGTTGTTGTCGTGTTCGTCGCCGTTGTCGCCCCGGTTGTAATAGTTGCTCCATACTTGCTTCCGCAATTCTCGATCATCGGCGTAGGTCAAAAACGGTTCCATGCTGGAGCGGGTGTTGAGGACAGCCCACTTTCCTGGTTGCCCCCGCTCGGCGGCGGCCGCCGCCATGGAATCGATCAGGCTGGGCGGCAATCCCGACAGCCGGCGCGGGTCGTCGATCCAGGTCACCCATTTTTCTTCGTCAGCCAGGACATTCTGCGTAAAACTGGTGAACAGGTTGGCCAACCGTTGATTGATCTTGGAAAGCCGCTGTTTGTCAGTGGCGCTCAATCGTGCGCCCTGCCGCACAAACTCCTTGTAAATCCGATCGACCAGCCGCTGCTGGACAGGATCCAGCCGCTGGAACTCGGCTCCCTCGTGGACCGCTTCGATGCGTCGGAACAATCCCTCGTGCTGGGTGACCCAGTCCTCGAATTCGGTCAACATCGGCATGACTTGGCGCTCGATCGCCGGCATCGGTCCAACATTCAGGTTGGAGGAGAACACGAAGAATATATTTGTCAGGCGGGTCAGCGGTCGGCCGGACTTCTCCATGGCTACGATCGTATTGTCGAAGCTGGGCGCCGCATCCTGTCCTGCGAATTGATCGATTTCCGCTTTGGCCATTTCGATGGCGCGCTCGAACGCAGGGACAAAATCCTGCGGTTGCACCTCGTTCCACGGCGGAACCCCGCCGTATGGACCGGCCCAGGGACGCAGTAGTGGATGATCGTCGGTTATCACTGGCGAACTTTCCTTGTCTGACGAGGAGGAAGGAGTTTTGTTTCCATCCTGAGCAACGGCGATCGGCGCCGCGAAGGCAACCAGTATCAGCCCCACTCGATACGCTATGTTGACTCTGCTCATGACCGCTCCATTGTTCGGGACTGCCTACCGATGTATCGCAGCGTTCTGACGCTACGGTGATTGCCGAGCACGCGCCCAGGCGGGTGTGTGCCATACCTGGCGAGTCGCTGGGTGCGGCAGGGGATTGAGTATAGCCGATTTTCCGTGGCCCGACCGAGACCGCTGCACGTTGGCTGCCACTCCCGGGCCGTGAGTCCACACCGCAGGGGTCGGCCTGAACCACCGCAGGACTTACCGCGATCGGCCAGGCTGTGTCGGGGCGCAGCGGCTGTTCCGGGGCATTGGCTGCGTCGCGACCTACTGAAAAAGGATGCCGGCCGGCGACCGAAAACTTCCCGACGCCTAGAATTTGATCGGTGAAGTCGCCCGTTTGATCGTCGCCCGCATTACGTCGACGGGCGGTTCCTGACCGGTGAACAACTTGTATTGATAGGCAGCCTGACGGACAAACATGTCCAACCCATTGATCACGAAACATCCCACGCTTCGCGCTTGTTTGATCAACAGTGTATTTTCGGGATTATAGACCGTATCGAAAACGATCATGTCTTCGTGCAGTTTTTCTTGGGCGTACGGTGTACTGGCCACGTCCGGGTGCATCCCGATGGGTGTGCAATTGATCAAGATTCCCGGTTTGATGTCGTAGCGGGCTTCCCAGGGCAATGCCCGGGCCCCCAGGTCGTTCGCCAACTGCCTGGCCCGCTCGAAGGTCCGACTGGAAATCGCCAGAATCGCGCCCCGTTGAAGCAGGCCGTACCCGATCGCCCGCGCAACGCCGCCGGCTCCCAGGATCAGGACGCCTCGACCACGAAACAGGTCTTCGCGCAAGACAGGATCGAGATTCGCCAGCGTTCGCTGCGTTTTCAAGCCTTCTTCCAGGCAATCCATGGCCGCGCGATAATCGGTGTTGAACCCGGTCAAATTGCTGTCGCGAATGGCGATCGTGTTGATGGCGCCGATGCCTGCCGCGGCCGCTTCGACTTCGGTCATGAATTGCAACGCCGCCTCCTTGTGGGGAATCGTGACGCTCAGACCTTCGATGCCGAAGTCCACGCACCAGCGCAAGAACAGTCCCAGATCCTCCGGGGGAACCCGAAAAGGCAGGTAACGGCAATCGAGCCCCTGGTGGTGAAACGCCGCGTTGTGAATCAGCGGGCTGAGCGAATGCCCTACCGGATCGGCCACGACGCCGAACAGACGCGTTTCCGCTGTAATCGATTGCGGACGGTAAACGTCGCGCATCATCTCGAACGTGATCTGACCCGGCGCGATCTTTCTCCCGCCGCTGACCACCGTGTATGTGAACGGTGCCCCGTACCGTAGGCCCAGAATGCGGGTCGGTGCTCCGATGTCTCCCATGCACAGCGCGATGGTTGGGACCTTTGCCGTCTCGGCCAATCGCAGCATCCGAATGGTATCTGCAAACGAATTGGCCATCGTGGCGATCTTGACGATGTCCGGGTCCAGCTTCGACAACCGCGCGTGGATCTCTTCCAGGTCCGGGGGCGTCATCTCGAAGTTGTGGTAGCTCACGATGCGCTTGGTCGGGCCGTAGCGAGGAATCTGACCGGCTATATCCTCTTCCAGGTCTACATAATCCACTCCGTCGGCAATCGCCGCTCGAAGTAAGACCTGACGCTCCGCCTCCGATTTCTCCCAGCGGCCACCATCCTCGCGGCGGCGGCAGGTGACGATAACCGGACACGGCCGGTTTTTTAACAATCGCGATAAGTCGATTGTTCGGCCAATGTAATCCAGCCGCAATTCCACCAGGTCGGCACCGTTTTCCGCCAGGAATTGGTGTTCGGCGATCATCGCCTTATGACGGCTTCTACCGATGGTTACACACAACATGAATCGCTTCGTTGTTCTCGGATAAACAAGTTGCTAGTGGGGGATCCATCCTACCCGATCGGGTCAGGAAATTTTAGCGACCAATCCGGCTTTGGCGATAGCCGGTCCCGCGTCTCCTGCTCCCGGCGTGTCAAATCCGGAAATTCTAGCCGCCCAGGGGCTACCTCCGCCAGATTTGCCGTCGGTCACGATGCAGGGTATCGGAGTTGGGCAATCTGCAACGATTGCCCCCCCCATGCGATAGTGCTCCGACGCGGAATCCAAAATCGGCTGGTCTCCGGCCCAGGAACTCGTTCCGCGCAGTCCTCAAATGCTACAACATTCGCGCGCCGCCATCAGCAGGTCTGGGGGCCGAGAGCCGGCTTGCACCTTCTTCGAGTGCCCCTGCGACAGGACCTCAGATTGCTCGGTCAAGTTCAGTGTAGTGGGGTAAGCCTCCTGCAGGGGAGGAGTTGACAATTTGCCGGATGCAACGTATTCTCGATGGCATGAATACGGCAAACCATCAAGAATTCTCCACCTCGCTGATTCGCATCGCGATTATCGACCGCCTGGAGGGCGGGGTGAGGTAGGACCGTATTCACAAACGGAAACTTAACTGACCCCTGGAGCCCTTCGCTTCAGGGGTTTTTTTGTCGGTGAACTGCACATGGCAATCTATCACGGTGACAACGAAGAGAACTGAGGAACGAGACCGATGAGTCGAAGAATCGCCATCTACGACACGACTTTGCGCGACGGCACCCAGGGGGAAGGAGTCAGTTTCTCCCTGCAGGATAAGCTCAACATCGCTCAGCGGCTGGCGGAATTCGGCATCGACTACATCGAGGGCGGATACCCCTTATCGAACGAAAAGGACGCGGCATTCTTTGAGAAGGTTCGACGGCTGGAGTTGGGGACGAGCAAGATTGCGGCCTTCGGAATGACGCGGCGCAAAGGAATTCGCGCCCAGGAGGATCCGGGCATGCAGGCGATGCAGCGTGCCGAGACGCCGGTCTGCACGATCGTCGGCAAGAGCTGGGATTTCCACGTTACCGACGTGCTGGGGGCGAGTCTGGAAGAGAATCTGGCCATGATCGGCGACAGCATCGCGCTGTTGGGACGCGGCGCGGAAGTCGTCTACGACGCCGAGCACTTCTTCGATGGCTACAAGGCGAACCCGGACTATGCCTTGCAAACTCTGCGGACCGCAGCCGAGGCCGGTGCCACATGGATCGCGCTGTGCGACACCAATGGTGGTTCTTTGCCACACGAAATCCGGCAGATCGTCGGCGAGGTCAAGATGGCCCTGGCGGACACTCCCGTTCAATTGGCAATCCACTGCCACAACGACGGCGACCTGGCAACTGCCAACTCCTTGGCCGCTGTCGTGGCCGGTTGCAATCAAGTTCAAGGGACGATCAACGGCATCGGCGAACGATGCGGCAATGCTGATCTGGTGTCAGTCATGGCCAACTTGCGGTTGAAGATGCAGGGATACGAATTGCTCGATGGCCGTCCGCTCGATCACCTGACCGAACTTTCTCGATACGTATACGAGACGGCCAACCTGCAACTGCGCAACAACCAACCCTTCGTGGGTTCGAGTGCATTTGCTCACAAAGGGGGGATGCATGTTCACGCGGTGAACAAGGCCGCGCACACCTACGAGCATCTCGACCCGGCGCTGGTTGGAAACGAACGGCGAATCCTGGTCAGCGAGCTATCGGGGCGTTCCAACATCGCCGCTTTGACCTCCAAGCACAACCTGGAAAATGACCGGAAACTGATGGACGCCATCCTCGCCGAGGTAGTCCGCCGGGAAAATCAGGGGTACCAGTACGAAGCCGCCGAGGCTTCGTTCGACCTGCTGGTCAAACGCGTTGCCGGTACTTATCGGCCGCACTTCGAAACGATCAAGTACCGCATCGTGGCTGGGGATCGCAACGCCGCGCTGAACCATGCCTTCGCAGAGGCCATCATCAAGATCCGGGTTGGAGACCAAGAAATTTTCGAAGCCGCCGAAGGACATGGTCCGGTCAATGCCCTGGATGCGGCGCTCCGCAAATGCCTGGGGGGCATCTACCCGGCGCTGGAGCAAATGCACCTGGTGGACTACAAGGTACGGGTGGTGAACTGCGAAGCTGGGACGGCAGCCCGCATCCGTGTGAACATCGAGAGTTCGGATCGACATCACGTGTGGGGGACGATCGGCGTCAGCGAAAATATCATCGAAGCGAGTTGGCTGGCGCTGGTGGATGCCGTCGAGTACAAGCTGTTGTTGGAAGAAGGCGAAATACAACCGGCGCCCACGCGAAACGCCGTTGCGGCAATGTAGCGTGCCCGACTCACAAGGACGCTTCCAGAATGCATAACAGATCCTTGCGCCGAACCTTTTTGGGTGCCAGCTCGATCAATCGCTGGAGCGTCGCAGCCGCGCGAGCCAATCCGGGCAAATCCTCGGCCACGGCGCCGATCTGGGACAACCGCTCGGGCAACCCTGCCCGCCGGCGCAGACGCTCGATCGTTTCCACCGTGGCATAAGCTTGGATTAGCGGATCTTTGTCCGCTAGAACTCCCAGCCAGGCCCCGACTTCAGCAATTCGGTCGGCGCACTCCGGAAGGTAGAACCGCAGCACGTTGGGCAGCAAAATCGCGTTGCCCACACCGTGGGGACAGCCATACTTCGACCCCACCCAATACTCCAACGCATGCACCAGCGAGACCCCGCAGCTCGAGAACGCCAACCCGGCCAGCGTCGATGCCAGGGCCATGCCATCGCGCGCCGCGCCGTCCTGTCCGTCCGCCAGGACGCGCAGGAAACAGGCCCCGATGTTCTCAATGGCGCGCTGCGCGAACATACTCCCCAGAGGATGGTTGCCTTCGTACGCCAAACCATGATCGGTGTCATCGGATAGATGGTTGTATGGGATGGCCAGGGCTGCTTCGATTGCATGCGTCAAGGCGTCCATACCGCACTCAGCCGTTAGTTCGCGGGGACACGAATCGGTAAAGCTCGGGTCGACAACAGCCGCCGTCGGCCTCAGGTACTCGCTGACGATTCCTCCCTTCTGCCCTGTCTGGTGGTTCCTGAGGACCGCAGCATGGCTGACCTCGCTGCCGGTTCCAGCCGTCGTCGGCAGGCAGATCAGTGGTGGTAGCGGACCCGGTACCGTGTCGAACCCGAAGAGTGATGCGGGCGGCAGTTTGTATGCCGATAGCACGCAGGCCAATTTCGCCAGGTCCATGTTGCTGCCACCGCCCAGGGCCAGCCATACATCCGGTCGATAGGACGCGGCTAGCATCGCCACAGATGCCGCTAGAGAGGTCGACGGCTCGGGCTTCCCTTCATCGAATACCTCTACCAAACATCCGGCCCGCCGCAGGGGTTCCTTGACTCGATCGACCAACCCCAGTTCGCACAGGGTCGCGTCGGTCACCAACAGGGCACGCTGGCTGCCGCGGCGCTTTATCATGCCCTCCAGGGCCGCAACGCTTCCGCGGCCGAACACGATTCTCGGTACGCACGCGAACCCCCACCAGTTGCGACCATCTTGCACCGGCACGTATCCCTCCTTCAACACAGAAACTTCGTCTTGCTGTATCACCAAGCTCTACAATTCTAAAGCCGTTACCATCTTGGAAAAGGATTCCTGCCGCATGTATCCCGACAGCGCAGCGCGCATGCGATCGGTGACGCGTTCTTGCTGCCTTGGAGGATAGACACGGAGAATTGTGATACACTTCAGCGAACCGCTCTCCCCCAAGTGCTGTTATCGGCGATCAATAGGCAAGTACCGGCTCGTGTTCTCAGAGGACTCACACCATGCACAGCCAAGCGAGCATTGTGATCGACCGCCCCATCGAGGAAGTCTTCCGATACACCAACGACCATGTTGCTGACTGGAGTCTGACGGTCGTCGAAGATGAGGTGATCGAGGACAAGGGCGGCGTCGGCACGAGGTTCCGCTGCGTTACCGAAGAAAAGGGGCACCGGATGGTGTTTGATGGAGTCATCACTGCCTGGGAACCGCCTACTCGCTCGGCTATCCATCTGACCGGCAAGAGCTTCGACATCGACGCCGAGTACCGATTCGAGGACTTGGGCGGCCGGACACGGGTAACTCAGGATTCCATTGTGATGGGAAAAGGCTTGGTGCGAATCCTCTTTTTGCTTTTCGGTTGGCTGCTGAAGAAACAGGGCTGCGATGCCACGCAGAGGGAACTCGAAAGCCTCAAGAACCACCTGGAAAGCAGCGCAGCGACCTCCGCCACGTAAGCACATCCACGTTCCGCATACACCGATCAAGAGTCTACCAGCACTCTTAGAGATTGCTGTCACGGAGCACTAGTAGACATCTCGTTGGTAGCGCCCTTGTCGTGCAATAGAGCGAAGGTAGGCCTCGGCTTGTTCATGGCTCATGGCCCCCTGGCGTGCGATGATCGCCTTCAGCGTACGATCGACATCGCGAGCCATGCGTGAGGCATCACCGCATACGTAGAAATGGGCGCCGCGCTGTAGCCAGCTCCATAGCTCGGCTGCGTTCTCCTCCATCCGGTGTTGAACATAGATTCGTTCAGCCTGATCGCGACTGAAAGCGGTGTCCAGGCGCGTCAACAACCCGGTCTGCTGCCACTCCACCAGACGGTCTTTGTAGAGGAAGTCCGTCCGCTCATGAGGTGCTCCGAAGAACAACCAATTGCGTCCTGAGCAACCAGACGCCTCGCGTTCCTCCAAGAACCCAATGAACGGCGCGATGCCTGTTCCGGGGCCTACCATGATGCAGTCCGTACTGCCGTCGACTGGCAACCGAAATCCGTGCGATTTCTTGACGAACACACGCAGCGGCCGTTTCGCTTCAGCGCGCTCGGCCAAGAAGGTCGACGCTACCCCTTTTCGCCACCGATCCCCGCACTGCCAGGCGACTTTGCCGACGGTCAGGTGCACCTCGCGTGCATGCTTTTTGGGCGAACTTGCGATCGAGTACAACCGAGGTTGCAGCCGCTGAAGACGATCCACGACCTGTTGTGCGGACAGCGCTCCGGGCGCAGCACAGCGCAAGACATCCAGTACATCAGGACTCGCTTCGTCCTCGCTTCCGTCCAATAATCCTTGCACCCATCGCCGCTGCTCTTCCGAGGTAGCATGCTGGCAAACCAATTCAATCAATTCATCGCTCGGGTCCTTGAGGCATAGCCGTTCGAGTAGCGATTCCCGCAGAGCGACAACCTTGCCATCGATCGTGACCGGCAAACCGCCATCGGCTCCCAGTGTGGCCAGCACATCATCGACGAGCTGCGGACAATTGGTGGGAAAAATCCCCAGCGCATCGCCAGCCTCGTAGTCGACCGGTGCGCCGTTCAGCTCGATGACCACATGGCGAATGTCCTTTTCCGAATCAGCGGCAGTCAGTCGCTGGGCCGCGATAAACTTAGCGTGCACCGGAGAGCTGGCGTCATAGCCCACGCTCGGCCTGTCCACCGGAGCATTCACTAGTGCCGTCACAGCATCGGCGGCTTGATCCACGCTCGCGCCGCTCGATTCCGTCTTCGTCGGGCAATCCGCCTCCGCTTCGGCGAGAATCCGCTTCAGTGCTCTGGTCGTCGCCTTTCCGCCAGGTACGCACAGATTCAATCGCTTCTCCGCTCCCTCGGCAATTGCCTGCGAATAGCGCTGACAATCGTAGCCGCACGCTCCACAATCCAATTGGGCCATTGCGGCCATCAAGCGATTCGACACCGGTTGCCCCTCGGCCAGCTTCAATCGTTCCTCCAAATCCAGAGCCGGATCGTGCCAAGGTAGATCCTCGTTCTGGCCCGATGTGTCATCAGTTTCCGTTTGCGTAACACCTTGCCGTGCAAGGGAGTCGCCATCGCCCGGGCGTTGCTGCTCGTGGGGCGGAATCGCCAAGTTCATCAACCCGGCGAAAAAGCCGTTCAACCAGGCTCGCTGCTCAGGCGAAAAAGGAGCGGCAGGCGGAATCAATGCGACGTCACTCATGGGTCAACACCTCCGACAATCTTTGAAATTTTCCTGAAGAACATTTTGTTACGCCAGCGTCGCGGCATGCTGCACAGCCTGGCGGATCCATGCTCGCAACTGCTCGTCCGAGCAGCGCTTTGCAAATTCGGCAAACCCTTCCTCCATGCCTTGGCGGTGCTCGAGGTAGGCTGCCACCAATCGCCACACGGTTTCCGGCACTTGTTGGGCAGGTATGTTCTCCAGCAACACTCGACCAATTCCCTGGCGTTCGCCCCACCCGCCCCCAACCAGCAGGTGGTAGCCCTCCACCACATCGTCACCAACTTCAACCCCGGTGGCGATCAAGCCGATGTCCCCGATGTAATGCTGCGCACAACTGTGATGGCAGCCAGTCAAGTGGATGTTGATCGGCACATCCAGGTCGATGCGTTGTTCGAGATACTCGGCGATTTGCAGCGCATGTTTCTTGGTATTCGCACCGGCATACTTGCAACCCGCGTTGCCAGTACACGCCACCAGGCCGGCGCGGGGGTGCGTAGCGCGATGGTGCAAACCGCACGCCTCCACTTCGCCCTGCACGGTCGCCAGATCGTTCGTGTCGATGCCGGTAAGCAGCAGATTTTGCCAGACGGTCAGCCGCAGTTTGCCATCACCATAGCGGCGCGCGATGGCGGCCAAATGGCGCGCTTGATCCGCCGTCATCCGTCCGACCGGCAACACGACGCCCAGGTACCATTTGTCCGGCTGCTTCTGCCGATGGGCTCCGATGTGCGCCGTGCGGTGTTCGGTCACGCCCCGGCCGGGAAGCGGTTGTTTTGTGCGCAACAAAGGCCGCCCCCATTCTTTCTCCACTTCCTCCAAGAAGCGATCAAAGCCCCAAGCATCGAGCAGATACTTCAATCGTGCCTTCTTGCGGTCCGTCCGATCTCCGTGCCGAATAAAGACGCGGACGATGACTCCAGCCAGTTCCACTGCCTCATCGGGAGGGACCACCACTGCCGTATCGCGAGCGAAATCGCCGTGCCCGGTGATCCCGCCCAACCTCAGACGAAAGTAAACCCCTGCGGGCAACTTCTCGCTGGCCAACGCTTCGGGTACTTGTACCGCTTGAAATCCAATATCGTTGGTATCTTCCAGGGAGGCGATGCGTCCCCCGCCGTCGAAGGCGATATTGAACTTCCTGGGAAGTCCATACATTGCCCGATGATTCAGAATGTAATGGTGCATGCGACGAGCGTAGGGGAGCGTTTCAATCAGCTCCTGCGGATCGATACCGCTCAGCGGGCTGCAAGTGACGTTGCGAATGTTGTCGCCTCCAGCGCCCAGGTTGATGATCCCCAAGTCACGAAGACCATAAAGGACTTGCATCGCATGTTCGGCCGCGATCTGTCGGATCTGCAGATTGGCCCGCGTCGTGACGTCCAAATAGCCGCCGCCGTACCGGTCCGCCAGCTCAGCCACCCCGGCCAACTGCTCCGCCGTCAGTTCCCCGCCCGGAATCCGCAGTCGACACATGTAGGCGTTCTGCGCTGGTGCCACGTAGAACAATCCGTGGAATTTCGTGAGGAACACGTCCGTCCCTTTGGGGAATTCTCCGCGGGAAGCACGCTGGGCTAGTTCGTCCCACATATCCAAAGGATTCTTTTCCCTTTTGGCTCGTTCCTCCGGCGCCAGTTTTCCTCCGCTGTCGAGAACGCGCTGCTGAGCCTCCCAGTGTATCCGTTCAGGGCCGGCCGGCACCGATGGCGATCCCTGCCCGGCGGGTCCGAGCTGGAGCTGCGTACCGCTTGAACGTGCACCACCCCCGCTCAGAACCGGCAATCCGCGCAGCGCCCGAGCCAGTTCCGCGCCGTAGGTGAATCCGGCCAAGTACTCTTTCTGTTCGTCACTAAAACCACCTTCGGGCTTCATCGCTTCAACTCCTGTAGGTTTTGTCTAACGTTCAACGGCAACCGCGCAATCCTTATAACTGGGCTGGCGGCTTATCGGGTCAAAATGACTGAGCGTCAACTGGTTCGTCTCGGTGTAGTGCATCGGCATGAAAAGCTGTCCTGGACAGACCGAAGCCGCGACCAGCAATCGGACGCGTACTCGACCGCGGCGGGACCTTACCGTGACCCACATTCCACTAGTCAATTTCAGTCGCCGTGCATCCTGTGGATGCATCTCCACGTAAGGTTCTGGTGGATACAACCGCCGCAGCATGGGACTGCATCGAGTTCGCGTTTGGGTATGCCACTGCGCGACCGTCCCACGGCCGGTCAAGAGCAGAAATGGAAAGTCGCCATCGGTCGGCTCCGGCATTTCCTGCGGAGCGAACGCCTCCAATCGCGCCCGACCATCGGACGTGAAGAACCTTCCGTCGGTGAACAATCGACGACCGCTCGACGGGGACTGGCCACCAGCAGCATCCTCTTCAGTCCACGGCCACTGGATTCCACCACAACTGGAGATGTGCTGGTAATCTCGAATCCCCGTGATGTCGTGAGGTGTGTTGCGCGAAATACGTTGCAACAGAGCAAACACAGAGGCCGGAGAGGACCATTGAGAGAACAATCCTCCGACACCCCATCGTTGGGCCAACGCTTGAAAGATACGAAAATCGGACAGCGCCTGTCCGGGGGCCCGGCGCACCTGACGGACCACGCCGTACCGCCGTTCGCTATTGATCAACGTCCCCTCCTTCTCGCCCCACCCGGCGGCAGGAAGGATCAGGTCGGCGATTCTTGCCGTCTCGGTATCGCAGTACATGTCTTGGACGACCAGGAAATCGAGCCGCTTCAACAGGTCGATCGCTCCACCTTGCTCGATCCAGCTATGTGCCGGATTGGTCCCCACCACCCACAGACCACGGACTTGGCCGCGGCGAATTCCATCCATGATCTCGTCATAAGCCCAGCCGGCTTCCTGGGGAATCCGATCGTCGGGGATTTGGAGTACGTGAGCCACCTTGCGCCGTGCTTCCGCGTCGTCGAAAGGGAACTGTCCCAGCAGGCTGGTTGTATTGCTCCACAGACGAGATCCCATGGCATTGCATTGGCCGGTGATGCTGTTGGCTCCGGTTCCGGGGCGGCCGATGTTTCCCGTAATCAGGGCCAGGTTGATGATCGCTTGAGCCGTGGCCGTTCCCTGGTAACTTTGATTCACCCCCATCGTCCACCAGAAGGAGGCTGCCTTCGCGGCGGCGATGCGCTGCGCCGCGGCAACGATTTGGTCCGCCGCAAGCCCTGTTTCCGCGACAGCACGGGATATCGGATAGTTGCGTACTACCCTGCGCAATTCTTCAAAACCGCAGGTGTGCCGATCGATAAAGGCACGATCGACCATCCGATGCCCGATCAGCCAGTTGGTCCATGCATACAACAAACATAAATCGGATTTCGGACGTATGGGTAGATGCACCGTGGCCGCCGCGGCTGTCTCCGTTCGCCGAGGATCGACGACGATCAAGGCAGGATGGCGTCGGTTAAGCAAGTACCGCTCCCACAAGATGGGATGCCCGATGCACGGATTGGCTCCGATCATCACCAGGCAATCACTTAGCTCCAGATCGTCGTAGCAAAAGGGGGGAGCATCAAAGCCGAATGCTCGCTTGTAAGCGGACACAGCCGTCGCCATGCACTGGCGGGTATTGCCATCGGCGTGTCGCCAGCCGAACCCGAACTTGGTCAGCGCGCCGAGGAAGGCGAGTTCCTCACAGGTGATCTGCCCCGTCCCCAACACAGCAACGGAATCCGGCCCGCTCGATTCCATCAGTGACTTGAAGGTGGTGCAAAACCGATCCAAAGCTCGGCTCCAGGTCACCGATTGAAGTTCTCCTCGACTGTCGCGGCTCAGCGGCATGGTGGCGCGCGATTCGGACTCCAGTACGCGGAGCGCTTCCCATCCTTTGGGGCAGGCAGCACCGAGATTCACCGGATACTGAGCATTGGGCGTTACCCCCACAGCCTGGTCGTCGC
The DNA here is from genome assembly GCA_003695565.1 of Planctomycetota bacterium. GTDB lineage: Bacteria > Planctomycetota > Planctomycetia > Pirellulales > Pirellulaceae > Aureliella. Next base: position 16,534 of record RFIQ01000187.1, read on the forward strand.
GCAGGTGGTAGGTCAGGCCGCAGCCGGTCGAACAGAATCCACATACGCCGGTCGTCGTCGCGTGGGATTGCAGCCCCTGGGGAAGCATTCCCAGTCCCGGTGCCCCAGGCCGCAGCCTCAACTGGTCACTCATGGGGCCGGTTCGTTTAACCAGTGGTAGCAGTTCGATCATCCGCAACTCCTAGCGATGGCTTTGTGGCATCGTGGCATGAACGCTGGTGGCGAAGTAATCCGCCCGCACCGCCCACTCGCAGGCGAGCAACATCAACAACGCCAGGATCCCCCCTGCCGTCGCCCCGGGGACCGAGTGCACCCCCGAGGCCGAGTGCGCCTCGGGGCCCGCGATGGCGAAAAACTGAACCCCGACGAGAACGATGGCCGAGCAGATCAACGCGATGCGCGAAACGGCGCGATGCGACCATCCGACGTGACGAGCCAACCGTAAACTTCGCAGTACGAACAAACGCTCCAGACGCTTGCGGCTGGTCGATGCACTTACGCGCAGGTGGATGTAGGGGCAGGCGACGCGTAGAAAAACCAGACTGAGGGCCGCCCAAGCGGCCCCCAGTCCGACGGGGGAACCGACCATCGCCACTGCGATCCCTGCACTGGCCAGCATCGCCGACGCAATAGCAAAACACGTCGCCGTGCCGATGAACTTCCATGCTGGTCGATGTGTCGCCGCGTAGATCGCTACGCTACAGACGACTGCCATGAGCCCCACGATCATGGCCCCCCCAACCGCAGCGCCGAGCCATCCGTGGCCATCCGACCAACCACCACCATGGAGCATCCACTCTCCATGGAAGAATCCATAAATGTCCAGCACGGCGAGTCCCAGCGCGCAGGTCAGCAGGTGAAGATAGACGGCAAAAGCGATGGCCTCGCGGCTCAACCAGCTGGTACGCCATCCCAGGAAGACTTTCCATGCTCGCAGCGGGCGGCCGAGGTGCAACGCGCCGACGAGCATGGCGATGACCATGACGCACCATGCCAACGACAGGCACTTCGCCGCCGGCGTCCAGCCGGTTGCAAACGCGCCATCACCCAGCGTTGTTTCCGTATTGCCCCACCAGGCGAGCCCCCAAGCGGCGACCGTCGTGCCGACGCTCCACTGTGATAAGGTCAACATCCCAGCCAATGGAAGATGCGCGTGCTTGCGGCCGGCCTCGGTGCATCGTGGTGCAAAGGAAAATGCCGGAGCTCCTCCCACGGAGGTGTACGTGGTGGTTGGGCACGTGACGGAAGAGGGAGGAGCTCCAGCGACCAGATGTTTTTCTTCCCCTGGGCCACGCGCTGCACGTACGACGGACTGTTGTTCGACCAACCGAATCTTAATCGCTTCGTTGGGACAGGCGGCGACGCACGCCGGTGCCTCGCCGCCGTCGATCCGCTGGCGGCACATATCACACTTCCGCACAACTCCCAGTCGCGGGTTGTACTGCGGCACCTCGTAGGGACAGGTCATCGTGCAGTACTGACAACCGATGCACTGGTCATCCAGATGGTGGACGATTCCGGTATGACAGTCCTTTTCGTAGGCCAGCACTGGACATCCATTCAAGCATCCTGGGTCGACACAGTGATGGCATGATGCAGTGACGTAGGCAGCAGAGGCCCGTGAAGTGTCTTGTATCCAACCGACGCGGCGCCAACTTTCGTCGTCATCCAAGCCGTTGAGCGTATGACAGGCCACCACGCAGGCCTTGCACCCACTGCACGCGTCCAGGTCGACCTCGAAGGCATACTGCCAACCGGGACGGGGTTCCTCGGCGGGCAACAACTCACGGTACTTGCCACTGAGCGATCGCCCTGAGGGTTGGTGTTCCGCGGAGGAATGCTTTGCAGCGAATCGCTCCACAGCCGTCATCTGCTGTTCGGCGAGCAACTGCAGGAGAAAGATTTCGCCCTCTGGATC
>RFIQ01000188.1 GCA_003695565.1 Planctomycetota bacterium
CTGCATCGGCGTCCCCAGCACTTGTAGCGCGGCGAACGACTTGTCGACGCCCGCATCGCGGCTGCCGACCACGATCCGGCTGCCACCGATCTTGAACAGGGCACCGGCATCGATCATCACGGTCACGCCTTTGGGGACCTCGAACGATAATCCATCGGACAACACCTGGTTGCCGACGCCACCGCGACCGATCTCATAGGCTCGATTGTCCTGTGCGGTAGCCAGATTGCCATCCGCGCCCTTCGACCCGGTGATGCGAATGATGTCTCCCGGCGAAACCGCTGCCGCAGCGGCGGGGATCGACGTATACGGTGCCGCCGCCGAACCGTCCGACGGGCCAGCAAAGTCCTTGTTAACGAACACCGTCTTCGGTTGCCCCGGCGCCGCCACACCCATTGGGGCTGCAGCCCGGAACCAGAAATTGAAGTCGCCACCCGCGCGACCGTCGCCGTCGCCGTCCAAGGCCGTGCCCGCCGTGTCGACGATCGTCGTGTCGACCCGCGGAATGAAGTCGACCCGCAATTGATACGCGCCCTCGCTGACTCCGCCCGAACCGGTGTTGTCGATCCGCGGATCGAAATCTTCGTTACCCGAAGTCGTCACCGCGATGTAGTACGTGCCCGCATCCAGGTCGGTGCGAATCAGCGAATCGGAGCTGAAGTAGTCATTGTTCGTGGCGATCACATCCAATCCGCTGGCCGTCTGCTTCAGCAACGTCAAGTGCGAATCAGCCTGGCTGCTGTCGAGCAATCGTTCGGCGATCGTCGCAATCGACACCTGGCCGGACACACCGGTCGGCACATCGAATTTATACAGATCGACGTCCTTGTTGTCCGGACGATACCCGTGTTGCCCGTGGACCACGTCGTGGTCACCCGGGAAGATCTCTTCCAGAATGCTGCCGCTGGCGTTCAGCGCGGTGGTGCTGCCCATGATCGTGCCGTCGGGCAATTCGTACGTGTGCCCTAGACCCAACATGTGTCCGATCTCGTGCAACGCCGTGCCGAAGAAGCTGAACTGGCCTCCTGGCCGGTCCTGGAGCGTCAGTTCGTTGTGCCAGTTCTCGGCCCCATCCATGATGGCCAGGCCGTTGAGATTATCCACCGACGCCACGCCCAACACGCCACCGGGCCCGCCCACCACGCCATTGGGGAACGGGTCGCCGACGACGACCTTCATGCCGCGATTCCGCGTTTCGACGAAATCGATGCCCAACTGCGCGCCATAGAACTCGTAAATCTCACGCACTCGGTCCATCTGTTCCGGCGTAATCGACGTGAACAGCGGTTGTCCGAATGCATCCACGCCGTACGAATCTTCGAGCAAAAATGTGTAAAAGGCCTGGGTGATTCGCGGGCTGTCGTCTTCCAATCCGCCCAAGTGTTTTTGATCCTGGATGTCGCGGTGCCCTGGCTCGAAGTCGCTGCCGGGATAGTCGAGCAGCAATTGGTTGTTGAGGTTGACCAGTTGCTCCGAGATGATGGCGGAAACCGGATTGACTCCCGCGGTGATCGTGAATCCACCGCCGGCCAGATCGAATGCCGACGACAGGAATCCAGCCGGATCCGCTCCCGGCGCGATCGAGGTGACGACGGGCGGATTGGCCATCGAATTGACCGGCACATTGCTGCCGACGCGCAAGCGAAACGTCCCGGCTCCACCAGCCAATTGATCGATCGGGCTGGCGAACGTCAGCACAGCCTTGTCCGTAGCCGGGTCGTAACTGATGCTGACCGGATTGAACACCACGTCATCGGCAGGCGTCACGCTGTCCTGGGTCAAGATCAATTGATAAAACTCGGGCTTGACTACCGTCGGATCGCTTGGGCCGCCCGTCGTGGTGACGGCCGAGCTATGCAGATCGTCGTCGTTGAAATAGACTTCGATCTGATCTCGCGCCTGGACCACCGTCCCGTCGGCTTGGGTGGTCACCGGCTGCGGCACTACGGCCACCACCTGAGCGCCCAGTTCCAGGTCGAACAAGATCGTATCGCGATCCGTACCGGCAAACCGCGGCTTCAGCTTCTCTCCCTTGATGTTTCGCAGCGCAACGATTCCCTGAGCCGGAATGTCCTCGCCGAAGACTTCGATGCGATACAGATCGTCCGGCAACGTTTCGGCGAAACGCATCGTGACCACGCGTCCGGTATCGTCCAAACCGATCCAGCCCGGCGTGATGACAGTCTCGTTGCCATCGGCGAAGGTGCCGTCCCCACCGGCTCGCGTCAGTCGGATTCCGGCCAGCGTGGCCGGGTCGATCGACTGCGCCCCGTCAAACCGGAACACGAGTTCATCCGGTGCAACGGACAGTATATTCGTGCGGTTGAAATTGAAGATTTCGCCAACGTTCGGAGCTACCGCCAGCAACCGCGGCGGCGTGGCTACCGCGTTCGGGTCGACGATGCCTTTGAGCGTGATTGACAAGTTGTACAGTTGCGTGTTCGCACCGGCACCGTCGACTTGGATGTAGTAATCGCCGCTGCTGGTCAAATCCAAGTCGACCAGCACCTCGTTTTCCCCGATTGCGGCCGAGGAAACATCCACCAGTTCCGTACCGCCTGCATCGAAGACTTTGAAGCTCAGGTCCTGGTACGCCTTTGAGTTCACCGTCGTGGCCGTCCCGCCCTGCGGACCGACATCATACGTCTCACCTACCGGCTCGAGGGTAACCGAAAGCTTGGCCGAGGAAACGACGTTGAACTTGTACCAGTCGGTGTCGTTCTCCGCGTCGAGCGAATTCCCGGTCACCCGTTTCAAACCATTGCCCAGGGATCCCAGATCGGTCGCAGTCGCCAAAGAATCATTGATCTCGACCGGGTCGCCGTACAACTCTTGGGCGCCCAGGATGTCGTCGTGCTGTGGCCCCAGGTAGGCCAACGAAATGAACGGCTCCATCAACTTGGTCTGGTTCGTCGGAATGACGTGCCCCAGCCCGATGCCATGACCGGCTTCGTGTCCCAGTACGTTGGACAATCCGCGGTTTTCACCCGTCGGACCATCGGCCACATTGAAATAGAACACGTCGTTGGTATCGATGATCATATCCCCATCGAAACCCGCATTGCCGCCGCCGCTGGGGAAGTAATTGAAGGCCAATACGCCGAAATTGCCGTCGATCGGACGACCGCCGATGCGCACGTCCCCGCGCACGCCGGCGACGCCACGGTTGCTACCTCCGATGGGTGCGCCATCGTCGTTGGGCTCGTAAACGAACTGGATGCCTGAGACCTGGCTCCAGCGATCGTATGCGCGCTTGAAGATGTTAAACCAGGGGCGGTCTTGGACCGGTCCAGTGCCACCACCATAGATGCTGTCCATGAAGGCGATCAGGTTCGTCGCCGAGTTGTTTGTTCCATCGATGGTTCCGTCGGGCACGATGCTCCAAGTGACCGTTGCCGGGTCACCCATATTCGGACTGGGGCCGCCAACGGGGTTCGTCCAGCGACTGCCCTGCAAATTGGCCTCGTCCTTGTCATGTCCAGTCCCGCTGTTGTGGAACTGCTCGATCATTCGATTGACGTACTCTTCCGGTGTCCCCGGAGCGAACACCGGATCGAAATGCAACAGGTCGGCGGCTAGCAATTCGCGGCGCTCCAGGGATTCCACAAGAATCCTGCGCAATCGATTGCGTCGCAGAGATGCTTCGCGAGAAGAGGTTCGCCAACGGGAAGAGACTTGGTTAGCCATGCGACTTACCTTCCGGGTGATATCGACCAATGAATTATGAACGTCAATGAGTTGTTGGTAGAAAGGCGGTGGTGATTTCCGCCTCGGGCGAAATCGGTGCGAATAAAAACGGTTCTCGGCGCACGACGCGACGTCCCGGGAGCATGTGCGCTGCCGGGACGCCGGTCTGGTCGTTCTTAAGGCACTATCTTAGTTGCCGTCATGCATTCCTCCCAGCAATTCTTCCAGTGCCAGATCGGTAGGTAGAGCCGCATCGTCTTCGCCCTGGGCCATCCGGCGCTCGGTAACCCAGGTCGTGTCGACCAGCAGTTGATCGGTATCGGTGCGGCCCAAGTCGGCGAAGGCGTCAGCCACCGAGTCGGTGGCCTCGCCCTCTGCCGGCTGCATGAGCACGGGCACGTTGGTCTGCGACGGCGCGGCGATGACCTGACCGGTCACTGCCCCGGCCCACAGGTCGCCCTCGGGCGATTCCCCTTCACCACCAGCATTCGAGTTTAATGCGTTGATGACAATTAGGGCGTCGATGGGGCTGATGAAGTTGTCGCCATTCACATCGCGGTAGGGCGGAGGTGCTGGCAATCCGACCACCGAGCCACCGCCGTTGTTGTTGTTCAGGAAGTTGATGATCAACAACGCGTCGATGGGCGATACGAAACCGTCCGCATTGACGTCCAGGTTCTGGGCCGGGTTCTGGTGCGGCGGGGGTGGCGGAGGATCGATAGTGATCGTCACCGTGGTGACTGCGCTGGCCCCCTGGCCATCCAATGCGCGATAGGTAAACGTGTCGGTGGTACGACCTCGTGCGAAATCGTGGCGATAGGTGAAGGTGCCGTCAGGTCTCAAGGCGAACAGCGACGCGAATTGCGGCGGATCGACCAGTTGAGCCGTCAAGGCGTCGTTTTCCGGGTCGGAATCGTTGGCCAGTACGCCGTCGTCCGATGCATCGCCAATCAATCCTCGCGGGTCAGTCGTCTCCAGGGTTTCCCCTTGCTTGACCGAATAGAAGTCCGGTTGCGTCTCCGGCGGATCGTTGACGGGATTGACGACCAAGCGGAACGTATCGCTGATCGTCTGTCCGCTCAGATCGGTAGCACTCACTGTGATGATGGCGACCCCCGATTGATTGGCCGTCAAGTTCAACGTCAGCGTGTCCCCGTTGATCGTTGGTGTGACCAATACCGGATTGCTGTTGCTGACCACGGAGAACGTCAACTGGTCGCCATTGAGCGCCACGTCAGGGTCGAAGAAGAACTGCGGAGTCAACACCAACTGCGGCGGTGGAGCGTCCTCGTTGACCGACAGATCGGGCAAGGATTGGGCCAGCCGTGGCGCATCGTTAACCGGGTTGACCGTTAACGTCAGCGTGTCGGTGACGGACAATCCAGCCTGATCGATTGCCCGAACTTCGACCAACGCCTGTCCGTTCTGGTCGGCCACCAACTGCAGTTCGAGTTGTCCGCCATTGATGGCGGGAGATACCAGCCCCGGATTCGAGTTGCTGACGATCTGGTAACTCAAGTTGTCACCGGCGGTAGCCACGTCCGGGTCGAAGAAGACGTCGCTGAGCACGATTACGCGTGCCGGGTCATCCTCGTCCATCGTTATCAGGCCGAACGGCGAGCGTACCGTGGGAGCATCGTTGACCGGCGTAACGGTAACGGTGACCGTACCGGTGGACTGCCGCGGATCGGGTTGGCCGCCGCTGGTACCATCATCTTCGATGATGTACTCGAACGTATCGGTGCCCGAGAAATCGGCCGGTGGCGTGTACGTTACGATTCCACCGCTGGATACCACCGTCCCACCGGCAGCACTCTGGGCGCTGACACCGATGAATGTCAAGGTTTGCGCACTTTCGTCGGCGGGGCCCGGCACGTCGTTGGCCAACAGGTTTGCCACAGGAACCGAGACGGGGGTGTCCTCGGTCGTGGTGAGGTTGTCGCCCCCGGCCGTCGGTGGATCATTCTGGTCCCGCACGGTGAGGAAGACCGTGGCGGTGGCGCTCAGCGGTGCTGGAATCCCTGCCGTGGTGCCATTGTCGGTCACCGTGTATGTGAACTGGTCCGGGCCGCTGTAATCGGTCGGTGGAGTGTAAATGACCCGGCCGCCCGCCAAAGTCACCGTGCCTCCTTGTTGGGACACTGCGTCGACCGAGGTCACCGTCAGCGTTTGACCATTCTCCGTTCCGTTGGGACCGGGTTGGTCATTGGCGGTCAGCACGGACTGGTCGATATCGAGCTGTTGGTCCTCGTCAACCGACAGCGTGTCGTCGGCGGCGATGGGCGCATCGTTGACTTCGCGAACCGTGATCGTCACGGTGCCCAAATTGTTGGAACTCAGCAATCCGTCGTTGACACGATAGGTGAAGGTCACGGTGCCGTTGAAATCGGCTGGGGGCGTATAGGTAAACGTCCCATCGGGATTGGCCGGATCGGTCAACGTAAGCGTGCCGACCTGAGGCGGATCGACGATTTCCACACGCAGCGGGTCGCCGTCGGGATCGACGTCGTTGGCTGCCATGCCGTCGTCGATCGTGAAGCTGGGCGTTGCCGTGCCGGTGGCATCGGTGGTCGTCAACACGGTGTCTTCATTGATCGTGTACTGGTCATCGACCGCCGTGGGTGGCGTTCCTGGGATCAAGGTTACGGTGTAATCTTCCACCTCCCCGTTGACCGCCAAACCGGTCGGAGTGAGCCCGCCGTTAGTGCTGCTGCGGAACCGCGCGTACGTGGTGGTAGGCGCGTTGGGCATGGGCGTTGTGGCTGGCACCGTGACCAGGAAGGTGCGGGTCAAACGATTGCTGTCGAACCGCGCCGAATTGATAACCTGTTCGCCGGGATCGTCCCAGTCTCCGTCGGAATTGAAGTCGATCCAAGCATCGACGAATCCGGGAGACGACAGGGTGACATCGATGCTGGTGAATACGTTCGGATTGAACGCACCGACAACGTTCAGGTTGGTACCGAAGCTGACACCGTCGTCCACGTCGCCGTCGGCCGCCGCGGTCGGCTGGCCATCCAGATCGGGCGTGATCGTGCTGCCAAGCAGCGCCGAAGTGGTCACCACGTGGCGGGCTCCGTCGCTGACATGCAACGTCGGGTAGCGACCGGGCGTGGCCTGGACCGGGTCCGGGGCATCGCCGTAATCCAACACGACTCCCGGCATGAGGATGGTGAATTGCGTTTCGTTGTTGATGCGGTTGGCCTTGAGATTGTTTCCAGCCACATCCGCCACGCCGCGCAGGAAGAACGATTCCACGCTGGCATCGATGGTGATGGCGTTTTCGACGAACAAGGTATCACCGCCTCGGTCGGTAGCCACCAGCGGAGTGTTTGGCGCGTCGGTAATGGCCGTGATAATGGCCCGCTTCATGTCGTCGCCGGTAAAGCTGGGATCCTGGATGAACAGTACCGGATTGGCACCGCCAGGCACGCCGGTCAGCGACAGCGACGGAGCGCCGGACAGGTCAAATGTATGCGTCGGAGTGGCGTTGAACTCCAGTCGGCCGTCGGGCAGGATGGTCACCGACAATCCCAACCCGACACTTTCCACCGCGGCCTTGATGGCTTGCCCCAGCGTCGCCACCGTGCTGGTGGAGAAGCTGAATCGGATAGGAACGTTGGCTACGTCGAAGCCATTGTTGCGATCCACATCCTCGAATTCGAACGTCACCGCAGTGGTACCGTTGGAGATGGTGAACGTTTCGCCATCGGTCGCCACCGCTTGCGATAGCGTCAGATTCGAGTTCCCCAGATTTACGTTCGACGTGGGAATATTGCCGATGCTCAACTGGCCGTTGCCCAGGTTGACGGCCGTGATCCCCAACGAAGAACCGTTGATGGCCGAGACGATGGACGCAGCGATGTCGTTGCGCGTGCTGAGCGCATCGTAGAGGACGACCACATTGCCGGGGGCCGAGGGGCCGCTGAAATCGGAATCGAATTCGAAGGTTACCAACCGGCCGTTGGCGATGATCGAGAAGGTGCTGTTCTCGACAATGTCGCCCGCACCTCTGGAGGGAACGGTCAGGATGACCGGTCCACTGATGGTCATCCGCGAATTGCTCCGCACACCCGGTTGGCCGAACAGGCCCAGCGACGGTGCACCGCTGACATCCACCGAATCCCCTTCGGCTCCTCCCAGGACGATGTTGCCATCGCCCACATGTACCGGAGACAGTCCAATGCCCGCCGAGTTGATGGCCGTGACGATCTGGCCGGCGATCGTATCCTGGTCGTCGTTAGCAGCAATCAGTACGGGGATGTTGCCGGGAGCAACGGTTCCGGTATTGGTGAACTCGAAGGTCGCCGATGTCCCGCCCGCCGTAATGCGGAAGGTCTGACCTGCGGCCGGGGTGCGCGAGACGCCGACCAAAGCGATGTTGGCATTGCCGGTGCTTGCCGACCCACTGGCGCTCAAGCCAATGTAGACCAGGTCATTGGCCAGGATGCGTGGCGCGATGGCCAGGTTGCTCTGTTGCAGGGCCAACAGGGTGGCGTCGGTCAAGTCGCTGACGGTCAGGGCGCCGCTGATGTCAACCGCCACCGCACCGGGAGCGATCGCGCCGTCGGTATCGTATTCGAACGTTACTGTCCGTTGGCCGTCGCTGATGGTGAACCGTTGGCCATCGGTGACTCCGCCGGGACGCGGCCCCAAAGGCGGCATTTGCAGGGCCAGCGTCGTCGTGGGCTGCGTTAGTGCACTGAACGTCGTGTTGACGCGCACTCCCGCCGCAGCACCCAGGAAGATGGTCCCCGCGTCGCGCTTGGCGGCAGTTACCGGCAATCCGGCACCTTGGATCGCAGCCACGATCGCATCGGTGATTTCCTCTTGGGAGTCGCCCAGCTCGAACAGGACCGGAACGTTGCCCGACAGCACATTGTTGTTGCGATCAAACTCAAACGTAACGGATTGTGATCCAGCGGTGATCGTGAACCGGTCCCCGTCCGCGATGCCGCCGAATCCACCGCCCGCCAGCGGAGTCAACAGGGTCAGCCCCTGCGGGACCTGCAAGCGGAATCCGCTCTCGTATTCGAACACCACGCGACCACCATTGTCATCGATGATCGTGAAGGTATCGCCATCCCGTACTGCGTCCCCAGGCGGCGCGATCAGGGCGAAGCGATCGCGGTTGTTCACCGTCATTTCATAAACGGCATTCTGCTTCCACACCCCGGCCAGTGGCGTTAGCACGATTTCGTCGCGGGTCGAGTTGTACGAGAAGGTGTAGTCGATGCCTTCGACGAGCATGCGACCATTCTCGAACAGCACGACGTTGGCCCCGGGAAGGCGGCGATTGCCGTCCGGCGCGCTGACGACCGTATCATCATCGATTCCCAACCCGAAGAACGGATTGGTCGGTTCGTTGCCGTCGGCCAACTGAATGCGGAATTCCGAATAGACGCCGGATCGCAACTGGACAACCGATAGCGCTGGGTCCGTGTCGACGCCCAGTGCATCATTGTCGACTGGATTGAGGAGAATGGCCGCCGGTCCCACGTCATCGGCGCGTTCGATGGCACCGCGATCCTTGAACACGTTCTGCCCCTGCCCTGCCGGTGGCGCGACGTTGGGATCGTCGACGCGCAATTGTCCCGCCAGGTCGAAATCGGGAGCGGTAACTGGAGATCGGGGGATACCGACCGCGTCCTTCACCGACGTCAAGCTCGGTCGATCGGGCAGGACATCGATGCTGCTGTCGATCAGCGGCGAGTTGGGAGCCGGGAGGTAATTGCCGGCCTGTCCGTTGACGAACAAACGCGTGCCATCGGCGATATCGAAATTGAAATCGAGGGCCGTGTTGGGCACGTTCGTCGGAGTCTGCTCGATGCCGGTACCGAAGCGGACGTTGCTGGTGGCCGGCTCGTCGTACTGGAAGATCGAACCACCCAGCACCACTTCGCCCGGCTTCAGCACCGCGTTCGGATTGTTCGTCCCGTAGGGTGCCGGCCCGCCGGTCAGCGGGAACCGACGTGATTCCTCAGCGATCACCGGGGTTTGCAAGTTGAAGAACACGTTGTTCAGAATCGTGGGACTGGCCCCCCGCGATGCCAGGACCCCCGTTTCGGGCAGCAACTGATCCAAGTTGTTGCCTTCGTCGGCATCGGGATCCACCAGTATCGTGCCGTTGCCGTCGATGTAGGCCGCATTCTTGACCACCACGAACTTCTCGGTCGTACCGTCGCCAACCGACGTGAACGAAAGTGGCGTGGTCGAATCTCGGTCGTGCCCGATACCGAGATTGCCCATCGAAATCGTAATGGTTCGGGGCGGATTGTTGTTAATCGTTGTGGTTCGGGTAATTAGCAGGCCATCGAAACGACGAGTGAACAGCTCCAGACCTGGATTGATCTGCCAGAACGGCCCGTTCAAAAGGCGTTCGATTTCGCGTGGACTGAGTTTGTTGAAGCCCAGTCCGCTGACGAGGTTCGTGTCAAAGTCAACAAATTGATCGAGGAATAGCGCGCGGTCGCCGACGATATCATTGAACGGGGCATCGATTACCCCGGCCAATCCGCCCAGCGGTACTGCATGAACCGGTGGCAGTGGATTGGCAACTCCTTTGTCCCCGTTGGGAAGGTTCTGCTGGTTGGAAATGGCTGGACCGCGCCCCAGTCCTCCCTCGTTGATCGCCTTGGCGATGGCACGGGCGACATCCGGGAATCGCCAACTGGCATCGATGTTGATCGGAATGTGGGTTGGGTCGGACGGAGGCGTACCCGCGCCAAAGACGAATTCAAATGTGACGCCGGAGCTGCCTGAGGATCCGACATCAGGTACGCCATAGATGGTGAACGTTTCTCCGTTCTGGTAGGCGCTGGCGTCTTGAGCCGTGATGACGAAGTCCTGCAAGTGGCGTGCGGAAATCGAAATGCGGTATGTTCCCTTGGTGCGTCCAGGGCTGCGATCGGCCAGCGACAAAGGATTGTAATCCGCATTGCCCACCGAACTGACGGCAGCATAGTAGACCCCTGGTTTGAGCGCCGTGAAGTCGGCGTAGGGATCGAGGCTCAGCGGCTCACCCGGTGCGGGATCATTGTCGCTGATCGTCTGAACGACGCCGCTGGCATTGCGGAATTCCTGCGGAACTCCCTGGCTGTCGAAAATGCGCAAGACTGCATCCAGGCCACTGTTTGCGGTATCGATGTCGATGATCGCCCGTTCGCCCGTCCCGAGTTTGAACTGGTAAATGTCGACATCGGCATTGAACGCATCGCTGGCCAGCCCGCCGGTGGCCACGACCAGGGACTTGGCGGCGTTCAGTCGAGCCCCGGTGACCGTGGTTCCCGACAACGCGCCGATCGGGTCTGCCCCGAGCAGAATTGCGGCTTTCAATTCCGCCACGGTAGCACTGGGGGCCGCCCCGGCCAACAGACCGACAACACCAGCCACATGCGGCGACGCCATCGACGTACCGCTGTTCAAACCGTAACCGCCTCCCAGGGTGGTGCTGAGCACGTCGACACCGGGTGCGGCCAGGTCGACGGAGGTCAAGCCGAAGTTGGAGAATCCAGCCATGGCATCGTTGTGATCGGTGGCTGCCACCGAGATGATTCCATCCAACGGATAGCTGGCGGGGAAGGATCGGCCCGCCGAATTGTCGTTGTCCAACGAGCTGTTGCCCGCTGCAGCGACGAACACGATGCCCGCGTCGATGGTTGCTTGAATGGCATCCGACATGGCCTGGCTGCCGCCGGGTCCACCATAGGAATTGTTGCTGACAACGATGTTGACGCCGTACCGCGTCTTCATCATGGCCAGGTAGTTCATGGCCTCGATCGAGGCGCTGATCGGTGCACCGCCGTTGGGCCCGTCGGTGAAGTTCTTGATGACCATCAACTTGGAATTCCAGTTGACACCGCTCACGCCGGTCAAGTTATTACCCACGGCGCCCATCGTGCCGCCCACGTGCGTGCCGTGTCCGTGGGTGTCCATCGGATCGGAATCACCGGCACCGGTGTCGATACCGTGGATGTCGTCGATGTAGCCATTACCGTCGTTGTCGATGCCGTCCCCTGGAATTTCACCGGGGTTCACCCAGATGTTGTCGCGCAAGTCGGGATGGTTGTAGTCCACGCCCGTATCCACCACCGCCATCACGACATCGGGCGATCCGGTGAAGGTGTCCCAGGCCTCCGGCAAATCGATATCAGCATCGGGCGTGCCGCCGGTCTGGCCCGTGTTGTTGTAATGCCATTGATCCTGGAACAGCGGGTCATTGGGCACCAGCAACGGTTTGTAAATGTAGTCCGGATCCGCGTAAACGACTTCCGGCAGGTCGCCCAGGTCGCGGACGACTTGTTCGATGTCTTGGGAATCGATCGGACGGACCACCAAAGCATGGATGAATTCGAATTCCTTGACGATCTCCAGTCCGCGCTGCTGCAGCACCTGTTCTTGGCGGGCACGGCTGATGCCTTCCTTGAACCGCACGATGGCTTGACCATTGTGCTCCAACGGCGTGGAAAGTCCACCACCGCCACCACCCCCGAAGCCGCCGCTGGTTCCGCTGGTGCTGGACCCACCGGTCGATTGGCTGGTGGCACCTGCCAACGTCGGACCACCGTCACCGATGACCCCCACGTCGCTGTAGAGCAACGGATTGTGACTGGTTCCCTGCCACGTCTGAACGGCATCGGCGATCGTGTCGTTGGATTCCTGAGTCGCAGCCTCGCCGTTGTAGCTAGCGCGGCCATCCTTGCCAATAATCGTGTTGTTGACGATCCGCGCGTGGGGTTGAGGGGCTGCTCCTAGGTCCAGCGGCCGGATGTCGAAGGGATTACCGGGACCGATCGTGTTGATGTACTGAATATTGGTAACCCCTTCGAGGTAGACCGCTGGGCGGTTGTAATACTCGGGGTAGAACTGCGTTTGCGAACTTGGTGGGGCGCCCGGGTCGGGGCCCAGCAAACTCTGCGCGACCGTCGCTCGCACCTGCTGCGTCGTGCCGTTGGTAACGAAGATGCTTCCCAGAATGGCATCGCGCAGGGCGTGCATCGTTTCCAAACCGTTGGTGGCAAAGGCAACCAATGGGTTTGGTGTTGGTCGGGTGTATGCGGTTCCGCCTTCCTCTCGGTAATAAACCGGCACCGCATCGGCTGATACACCGTTGCCCTCGACTTGGCCGCTACCGAAGCTGGGATTACCAGTTCCGGCTCCCGCCATGTCCTCGAACTCGAACTTCAGACGCGTGCGGTCCGAGTCGATTACGAGGTAGTCACCGTCGTCGAGCAGTGCGCCGAAGTGATCGGGGTTTTGGGCATTGTTAACGGTTGGGTCGTTGTCGGTGGATGGCAAGAACCGCGGTGTAATCATCCAGATGGGCGATTCGCCATCAATCTTGATACCCCCTAAACCGCCTTCTTCCAGCAAGTTATTTTGGATGACCAATCCCGGCGTGATGCCGCCGTCGACGGCATCGTTGTTCACCGGCAAATTGCGAACGGCTTGGACTCCCACCAAGGGTGGCTTGTCCTGGATGATAGTCCGACTAAAGAGGCCCAGCGCGCCGAAGTCCGCTTCCGAATCCCGCGGGTCCGGCAGCCGTTCGGCAGGTTGGCTCCAGATACCATAATCGCGCGACTCGCGAATAGAATTGTTTTGAATGATGATCTGGCCCTGAGCACGCTCAATATTCCGGTCACTCCAACCGGTGTACTCGGTGACCTGAATCTCGCCCGCTGCATTCGCGGCAGCAATCGTACGCACGTGTGCGCGACCGAACAGATGCAGGCGAGCATCGGTGCCGGCCGAGCCGCTGGACACTCCCCCGCTGGACGCGGCGCGTACCTTCAACTGCGACTGGACCGCGGAGCTGTTGATCACATCGCGGATCTTCTGGGCGATCACGTAATCGGGATCACCGGCGTTGAACGAGATGGCGATGTTCCCCAATCCCACTCCGCCGGTGGAATTGAACTCGAACACCAATTCGCGTCCACCATCGCTCATGGCGAAGCGGTCGCCGTCGGTGATGTCCGCACCGGCCGGGGCGATGATCGAAGTTTGATCTGCCAATCGATCGTTGGTGTCCCAAGAGGTGGTCAACGTGGGCGCACCGAATGGATTGGAGCGGAAAAAGGTTTCGGCCAGCCGCACTTCGAACTGATAATCCCCGGTGGTGATCATC
The DNA here is from genome assembly GCA_003695565.1 of Planctomycetota bacterium. Lineage (GTDB taxonomy): Bacteria > Planctomycetota > Planctomycetia > Pirellulales > Pirellulaceae > Aureliella. The sequence goes on from RFIQ01000188.1 coordinate 13,817, forward strand.
GTCGAAGGAACCAAAATCGGTGCGAAGGTGGCGTTGGGTTCATTGGACATTACCCGTGAACCGTTGCCCAATCGCACATGCGCGTTGCTGATCTGGACGGCCGTGGGGTTGTCATTGCGCGTGGCGAATTCGATCTGGATATCGGCCGGATCGGGAGGACCGGCGGGGAAGAGGTCGGCCCAGCGGTTGAGGCTGATCACCGCTTCTTGAAGCGATCCTGTAACCAGAATCACTTCGCCGGGGCCGGCGTTGTTGGCGTCTGTGGTGGCCACCCGAATGCGCTGGGCGCCAACCAGCACGAACACGTCCAAATTGCCACTGATCACCTGATAGTCAAAAACCAGGTTGGGTTGATCAACAAACGGACTGTAAGTCCGCAAGTTGAACGTACGCGTGAACGCGCTCTGTTGAGGCCCGAGGAACGCGCCCGCCAGCAGGATGGGATCCTCTCCGCTGCCGATCTGCTCCCCGCGTTCCGCGAAGCCGATGATGACGCGATCCACGGCCGTGTTCGGATTGGTCCCGCGGAACACCAGACGCAGACCATCCTGGCCGGCGAAGTTGTAGCTCAACTGTTGGCTGGCCAGATCCATTTTGACCGAACCGGCGCCCGGTTGCAGCCTCGGCAAATTCGGATTGTTGGCTGACGTCGCGATTCGCGTTTCGTTGCCGCTGGCATCGCGCACGAAGACGTCGAACGATCCTCCGGCATGCAAGTAGTCCAGATAGACGGCCGGCAGGTCTGCGGCCGTGTAGCCGCCCAGACTGAACGGTGCCGACACGATCTCGCCACCCGCCCCCAGTGTCTGGCTGGGCAGGAAATTCTGCACGACCGGTGGATCGGCGGACGTGACGCCCTGGACGAATTGCGTGTCCACGATCCGCCGAATCGAATTGATCGGTTCGACGTCGAACGGATTGAGCAGCTTGGCCCGCGGCTGGTACGCAGCCGAGGAGACGGCGATCATGTAGGTTCCCGGGGCCAGAGCAATCGGCCCGATGTACGGGTCTGCATTACCAGCCGATCCGCGGGAAAGATCTTCTTGATCGGTGCCGGCCAGCGGTCGCGGCTGGTCCTCCGCAATGTTGCTGCCGTCCCCCGAGTAAATCAAGCGATACTGGGGCTCTCCGAAAAACGTCAGAGAAGATTCTTCGCGGAAGATGTTGATCGAGGTATCGGCTCGATTGAAGCCGTCGGCATAATCGAGATCGATGACAACCGGAACCACGCCCCCCACGGTGCCCACAACATCTTCTTGCGCAATGTCCAGTCGGTAGAAATCGACGTCATCTGAACTGCTGATCGTGCCTGCCACGCTGATGCCACCGAGGGCGGTATCCAGAATATTGCCGATGTACTGTGGGCGAGAGCCGGTTTGACGATCGTAGGGCGAGCCGAACGCCGGACCGACACTGGACAGCCCCTGGGCCGAATCGTTGCTGGCGAACTGCTGCCCACTGCCGGGGAAGGATGCATCGGCGCTCTCGTCTTCAGCAATCTCACCAAGGAATGGAGAAGTGCCAGGCAGACCGCGGGTGTGAACGCCATTCATGGCATAGCGTATATCCGCAAAACTGATGGTCGATCCCGGGAACTCCTGCTGCTCCCTCAATCGGACCTGTGCCATGTAGCTGCCGTCGCTTAGACCGCCGGCCGGGTCCGCGATATCCAAGCCAGCACTGCGGACACGGAAGAAGTAGGTGCTGCGGCTGCCGGCGGCACCGGGCAACAGCACACGGAATCCAGGATCGCGCGGATTGGTTGTGCCGTCCTCTTGCACGGCACCGCTGGAGGAGCGTCGCGTCTGACCGATCCGCTCAGGCAGTGGATTGACTGCCTGCGCAGAAATAAGGCTGGTCGTGAAAATGGTGCTGGGATTGTCTGCTTCCGAAGTGCTGTTGTCGCTGCGTGCCAGCAGCCGCCCGTTGGCATCGAGCAGCTCGAGGACCATATCCGACGAGGGGTCGGTGGCATCGATGTCCAACCACACCAGCGTTCCGGCCACTCCTGTGAAACTGTAGACGTCGATATCTCCGGGCGCGCTGAGCGCTCCCTGCACCGTGAAACCGAGTCGCAGCGCTTCGCTGCTCTCCTTCATGTCCCCGGCCAGGTCGCCGAGGAACTGGGAATTGCCCGTCGTCGCATTCTGGCCCGGAGCGGCTGCATTGGGGCTTTCCAACTCCAGGGCGATCGCCACGTTGCGGTCGTTGGAGTACTGGTCCAGCAGAATACCCCGCCAATCGGCCGGTTGCGGAATCGAGTCGATGCCGTCGTTGTTGGTGTCCGTCTGGGGCGTTCCGTCCGGCTTCAAACCCGCGCCCACCGTGTCGTCCTTCAAACTGGTCAAGATCACCGGGAAACCAGGTTGTCCCAGGATATGGACGGTACCACCCACCCGGCCCGTCCCGGTTGTCAAGTCACCGATGGCCGAAATACCAGCACCGATATAGCGATTGAAATTGGAGCCGTATCCATCGAACTTCACCACCAGCGATTCATTCGGTGCGCTCTGCAGACGCAAGCCTCCTTCGTGCTCGACGTTGGGCACGAAGATCTCGTTGGTGACTACGTGGACGATATCGGTGTCGTCCCACACACTGGCCGTCGTCAAAATGGCTCGACCGCGGATTTTCAAACCGTTCAAGCCGTTGTTGTCCATCCGGTTGTCGCGCAGCAGTGGTCCGCGGTTGGTGTCGAAGTCTTCGCGGCGGTCGGCGGCCCCCGTCTGGCGTCCCGGGTCGCCCATCAGGTCATCCGTCATGCTGTTGACATCGATTTCGATCGCCGGAGCGACGTTATCGACAAACGTGTTACCGATCAGCGCCGGCTGGGCACCGCGAACAAAGATGGTCGCCGGCGCGTTGCTCAGTCGGCCGAACCGCGTGCCCGGCCCCTGGCCACCGAATCCATCATCGTTGTTCGCGAAGGTCGAGTTGGCGATTCGCGCATCGGCTTGTTGGATCTCGATGGTGTTGAACGCTCGGAATGTGCCTTCGATGCGCGTCACGCCGCCCGCATAAGAGAAACGAGCGTGATCGACGCTGAGCCGCGAAGTGGGGGCCATGTAGATTCCGCCCCAGTCGCGCGGGGAAGGAGTCGTTGCCGCACCATTGTTGTTCGTATCGAATGTTCCCCCGGCCCCGACCGTATCGTCCAAACGACTGGTGAAAACGATCGGCAAGCCGTCGGTGCCCTCGGCCAGAATGGTCGCTCCGAAAGTGGCCTCGATCCGCGAGGCTTCCAACTTGACCACCGTGCCGGGATCGATCACCAACGAGGCATTGACCCGCGGTCGCTTGACGGCCAGCGTTTCCGCCGACAACCGGGCTCCGGTGACCGAACCGTCATCCACAAACGTGGTCACGCTGCTGGAGGTCGAATCGGGCAATTCGCCCACCAGGAAATACGGTCCCTGACCGTTGGGGCTGCTGCGGTAGATCCGCCGGCTGACATATCCGGCCAGCGTGGCGGGGAGCTGATCGAGTTGGATCGAATTCGGTGCAACGGTTGTAATGCTGGCAGTTGCGTTCGACGCCAGCCCCTCGCGTCCGGCCGCATCGACCATCACGATGCGGTAGTTGTAAGTTCCGACCGGCAAAGTTCCGCCGGCCACTTCGGTCAATGTCACGCCCGAAACATCGGCCCGGTCGCGGACCAGCAGGCCACCCAGCATGCTGCCGTCATCGACGAACGAACTGGTCGCTCGATCCAGTTCCGCGATCAGGACATACGGGCCCGACCCGTTGGATTGGCTGCGGTAGAGTTTGCGGCTGATGAAATCGCCACTGGCCGCCGGCAAACCCGCCACCTGGATGGCATTTTCGGTGGCCGGCAAAGTGACGTCCAGGCTGGCATCCGATGGCAGGCTTTCATAACCGTTGGCATCGACGAAGGTCAACTTGTAATTGTAAATGCCGGGCAACAATGAACCGCCCGTGGTGGTACCCAGCGATGTAGTAGCCAGCGAAGGAACCGTGTTGTCCAACAGGGGGCCGCCGGGGTTGCCCGAAACTACCAGGTTCTCGGTAATCAAGTGCACGACGTCGGTATCATCGAAGCGACCAGGCACCGTCAATGTTTGGGTCGTTCCAGCCGCCGGCGTGGTGACGCGGATGAACAGCCCGTTGAGCGAGTTTTTGATCAACCGGTTGCGTTTGAGGTCTGGACCGACACGGTCGTAATCGCTGGTAAACGCCCCCTGGGCCTGGAACGTCGGTTCGTGGAAATTCGTTTCGCGGAAACTGTTCGGCAGCGCGCTGAGGGCTGCATCGGCGCTGAATTGAATCAGGTTGTCCGTAATGGTGGGGCGGACTTCCAGCATCTGGATGGGATTGACTGTCCGCTGCACCGAATCGATCACGACTTTGCCGCCACCGTACCGAATGTCGGCATGATTGACGTAAGGCAGAAAGATCCCTTCCGACTCCAGCGACGCTCGACCGGCGGAGGCGTCGACATCGCCACGGAAGTTGATGCCGCCCCAATCTCCCGGACTGCCTTGCGTGGTCGGCGAAAAAGAATCGAAGCCGATCGTCTCGTCCAGCCAAGAAGTGAAAAAGACGCTGCCCGATACACGACCGCCAGACGTACTGCGCAACGCATTGCCCTGGGCATCGATCAAGAACGGAGTCCCCAGTACCTGAAGCTGCGCCCCGGAGCGATCGATGTTCAAATTGGTACTGCCCACATTGATGGCCGCCTGTCGCAGTTTGAATACCGCGCCAGCATCGATCATGGTGGTGACGCCCTGCGGCACATTCATGGTCGCGCCGTCGCTGAGGATCTGGCCAGGCAGCAATCCCACACCGATTTCGTATGCGAAGTTGTCGCCAACGGTACGGATGTCCTGGTCGATACCACCGTTGCCCACGATCCGCACGATGTCGCCGGGGTGGGCGGCAGCAAAGGCGTTGGGTACGCCATTGCCGCTGATGTTGTTGAACGGGTGCTGCAGACTGCCGTCCGCGTTGGGACCGGCCGACTTGTCGACGAAGATTGTTCGACCTTGCAGCGCGACGGTCGTCAGATCCGGCGACAGGCTTACTTGGCGCTCGCCGGTCAGGGTGATCGCTGCGCCGTTCTGCACGCCGCTGACGCCCAACGCGGGTTGGGCGTTGATGGCTGCGGCCAATTTGGCTGCCACGGTGCCACTGGTGTCTCCCGCACCAATCGGTACTGCGACCCGTCCCGGTTGGCTGGGGTTGCCGGTGGTTGTGAATTCGAAAATTCGCTGGACGCCCGAGGCACCGACGACGGTGACAGTTCCGCCATCGACATCCGCCCCCGTTCCTGAAAAACTGATGGCCCGGTTGAGGGGACGCGTTTCGAACCAGAAGTTGTGCACACCGCCCGGCAGCCCGTCTCCGTCACCATCGATGATGACCGACGGCGAACTGCCGCTGGCTACGTCCCGGATAGCGTCCGTGGTGTCGACCGCGGCCCGGAACGTCAGCCGCAACTCATACTCGCCCTGCGATTTGCCTCCGAATCCGCTATCTTTGACCACTCCATTGTAATTGTCGTTGCCGCTGGCGCTGACACCGATGTAGTACACGCCGCTGGTCAACGATTGCCGCAAGATCGAGTCGTCGCTGAAGTAGTCATCGTTCTGTGCCACCAGCTCCATCCGACCGCCCGTCAGCACGACCGGATTCTGGTTGATGTCGTTGTCACCAACTGCGGTGGATGGACTGCCGAGTGCCAACCGCGCCTTCACCAGACGACTTGCGGCCGGCGAGTTGTTGATCGCGTCGACGATTTCGCCGGCCGTGGTGCTCATGGCCGGATTGGAGTTCAGGTCGATCCCAATGGCATTGGGAAACACCAGGATGCCCGGAGCGCTGGAATCGTTGCGGTTGGTCTGTGTGAAGAAGATCCGCAATTGGTTGCCCAGCGGACCGTCGGCGACGGCTTCGAATTCCACACGCAAATTATTGCCTGCGCCCAGCGATGTTGATGCGCTGGCCTGGACCTGGCGGAACAACTCCAAATTGGTGTTCAGCGAACTGCTGTTGGGCAAACGCTGTGCAAAGGTCTCCGCCGTCAGCAGGCCCACGCGGTCGCCCGCCCCCAAGTCGACCTGGAAGCGATACAGGTCGATGTCATTGCTGTCCGGGCGGTACAGATGTTGGCCGTGGAGAATGTCATGGTTACCCGGGAATACCGGCTCGTACAATTCGTCGTTGGCATTCAGTTGCGCGTCGTTGAGGTCCAGCAATGCACCGCTGCTGGACAAAAAGGTCGGGTCCAGCCGCATGAGGGTGGTTTCGGGCAGATTCCCGGCGTGCTCTAACCCCAGTACCATCCCCACAGCCGCCGCCATCCGCCGTGAGAAATTGTCGGCGTAGTCGGTGTCCCAGCTTTCCGTAGCAGACATGACGATCAATGAGTTTTCGAACGTCGGATCGATTCGCGTCCCGAAAGAAAGCGCATTCTCGGTTTGTACGCGCGTGCCGGCGATCGGACGCAGGCCCGTCAACTGACCCAAGGCGATCGTCAATCCCGCGTCGGGCGTTTCGACGAACTGCACGCCCACGTACTTGGCCCACAGGTCGAGAACCTCTCGCGCCCGCGCCTTTTGTTCGCTGGTGATCGAATTGATCAGCGGGTTGCCATTGACATCGACCGAGTATTGGCTGCGGAAGTTGTAGTAGATCGTGGTAATACCGGCGACCGCATCGGGCCCGAAGGCATCGTTGATGTGGTCCTCGAACCCATTGCCGTTTTGCGGCAATTGTCGATGCCCCGCATCGTCATTGGCGCCAGGAAAATCCAATACAAAAGGTTGCGCGTCGATCGCCGATGCCAGGATCAAACTGGATTGGGTTTGCAAGTCGGATCCGATGACCCCCAGGTCGGATGCCGTGTCGAACGTGCTGCCCAATCCAACAAGTTGCAACGGAGAATACGACAAGGATCGGTTGCCGACCACAGTGTTGGGGTCGCTACCCGGTTCGAGGGATGCATCGATCAGAGCCGACGACGCCGAGGATGTCTGCAGCAAATCGACCAACTCTTGTGCCGTCAGGTTGTTGCGCCCCATGTCGACCGTGATCGATTTGCCGACGGCGGTGGCCAGCGGGGTTCCGCTGCCGGAATTGATGAATGTTACTGAAATGCCGCCCCCGTTTTCGCCAACTTGCTTGGACGTCAACCGCAACTTGGCAGCGCCCCCAGTATTCAGGTCGGAGATCACATTGGCCGCCGCCTCGATCCGCGTCGGGACGATCGGGGCGGATTCGCGCGTACCGATCCGCAGGCGGAACGCCGCATCGGGCAGCGAGACCGAAGGCAACTTGGCAATGTCGTTGGCGAATTTCAGCGTGGCCGTGTTATTGACCGCGTTGTACGTCACCGACACTGGAGTGAACTTGATGTCGTCGGTGTTGCGAGCCGTGTTCGATGTGTAGAACAGTTGATAAAACTCGGGATTCTCTGCCGATCCAGCCGTGGGGTTGCCGCCGGCGTCGTTCTCCACAAACAACTTGTCGCCGTTGAAATAGACGACGATCGTATCTCGCAATTGCGTCAGTTGTCCCCCCTGACGAACCACCGGCTGAGGTACGATCGAGACGACTTGAGGTCCCAGGTCCAGGCGGAATCGTACCGTATCCAACCGAGTGCCGGGCGTGGACGGTTGGAAGAAGTCGCCGTTGCGATTCCTGAGCCCCACGATGCCTCGGTTGGGGTCGTCGAATCCGAACACTTCAATGCGATAGTCGTC
>RFIQ01000189.1 GCA_003695565.1 Planctomycetota bacterium
ACCTTCTGGCGCTTCACCACCGCTGTCCGAATCCCAATCATCCGCCGCGCCGCGGGATCGATGACGATCGTTTTTCCGTCCGATGTGGTGTCCGCCGCGGCCTCGACCAACTCCATGCCGCAAACCGGACATCGACCGGGTTGGGTCGTGGGCGGCACGCACATCATGGGACAAACGTAGCGTTTGGCCGCACTCGTCGTCCCCCCGTCACCGGCGCTCCCTGCTTCCCCCGAGCCGCCCGCAGCCACTATCCACCCCATTCGCTGAGCCAGCCCGATGGCGAACAGACCGCCAGCGATGCACATCAACACCAGCGCAGCAGCCGTCAACCGCTGTAGCAACCAACGCCACAGGGCTGTTCCATTCGCGGCCGATGGCGTCGTAGTCTCTGTCCGGCCACCACCGCTGGCATGTCTGTCGGTTGCAGCACTTTCGGGAGTGCTTCCCGGAGTGCCATGCACTAGCCCGCCATCTCGATCGCCCGGCCGCGCTGTTTCCGCGTCGCCTGAGCTGCGCGGCGCGATCTGCCCCGCTTCCAGCGATTCTTGCTGGGACGATGCGGGAGCGTGGGATGCGGTTGGGACAGAGCCCCCTCCATCGCGTTGCCCGCCCCTGGCTGGCACATCGCCCGATGCAAGATTCTGCCCACTGGAATCCGGCAAATTGCGATGCTGATCGGACTGATTCTTCTTATTCGGCTCCATACTGGAGTCCTCACATTTTCCACGGAAACCGGCGGCACATGCCGCTGTCATGATGGCAAAGGAATCGGTTGCAACAGAATCGCTGCAGCCTTGTTCCGCCCTAGAATCTTCTAACAACCAGCACTCTGATACGAACCGGCGCGGTGTCGATATTCCGAACAGGTGGCCTGATGAACCACCAAGCAGGAAAAACTGCGCGCGGATAAACGGCTCAGAGATTGGTCGTGGCCAGAAAGCGATGGCGGCATCTGCATTACAAATGCGCGCATCGCCAACGCACTACAATCGCCAAACGCAGAAAGATGTTTGGCAGAAGCGACCCGTGGGCATCGCGGAGCCGGGAGGTTCATCGAATCCGGCAGGCCGATCCACGCCCGGCAGCACGATGGCGGATACCACCCCCATTTCCGCAGCGGCACGCATCCGCTGCAAAGAAGATCGGGTCTCGGGGCATGCTCCGGTGGGAACTTGCGGAAGCGATTCGGCGGCGCACCGGCACCCTTGCGCGCTGTGCACGGCGTGTACAGGACTGGACGGCACAACCCGCAAGCCGATTACGGCGAGCGCTTGGCGAATCTCCGTGGCCGCCATTGAACCGGCATGTGTTCCCGACGCGGCCACAGGCCCTGAGCGCAACGATGGGGACGGCGCGGCGGCTTGTTCCGAGGACGTACCACAGCAACCGTGGCCCACGGGGGATTCCGATCGGTGAGGGGCGGCAGTCGTCCGTTTGCCCTTGTTACCACAGCAGTTGCATTTCTGCCCTCGCTCGGAAACGCGACAACATCGGCACCCCGGGCAGGACGCCGCCATCGCGGACATTTTCACCCCCGCTTCCCCATGCCCACATGCCCCGACCGCTGGTTGCGTCGGCAACGCCACGCCAGCCATCAATGGCGCAGCAGCCTGCTGACCGATCATGCAGATCGATAGCAGCATGCACCATACTGGACGAATTCTATTGGGCTCAAACACGAAAAACGTCATCCGCGAGAGACGAAGGCGACGAAACGGATACCCCCTACCGGTATCGAACATTGTCTAAAAGTAATTGTAACCGGAATGGTCGCACAAGCCCAGTTTTTCAAAATTTCGCGTGGATCGATGCCCGAGATTTGCTCCTGCATACCGGGCGGTCCCCGGTTGCCAGAGGAGGAATGCCGCCGCGGGCGAGCTTTGGTCGGTAGTGCGGACACTATTCAAGATGTTCCCGTTGCTGCGGATCCAGGGCCGATGATGGGGGGGCTCCGGGGACCCGATGCAATCGGAAGCCGTTCAGCCGCACGATCATGTGGGTCGCCAGGATCCAGAATGTCTGGAGCAAATAGAATGGCAACCGGTACCACTGACCGTAGGCGTTAGCCATTTCCTCCGGCGTCATGCAATACACACCGCCGTACGCGGCTAGACATCCAAGGCCGCCCAACCATGCATGTCGGCTTGCCAAGGCCAGCCAGGTGCACGAGGCGAGCAGCATGCCGTCGATCACCCAATGCAATGTATACCACACGGGTTCCTCAAAGTACCCGATCGATCGGCTCACGACCGCAGCCGCGATCGCCGCCATGGCGGTCAACCGCAAGAGGACAAGAATCGTCAGATCTTCTCGAATCGGGGGAGAGGAACGCGATAGGACACCCCACACTGGCCTTAGCAACTCCAAGCCGACGGCGTAGACGACGGTGTCACCCACGAACACATCCACGCCGTTCAACACAAGCCTGCCGAAGATTTGCATCGGCGTGCCCGGCATGGTGGTCCACGGGTAGTAGACGGCCGCATGCGCTAAGACGAAGATCCCCAGCCCCGCCGTGAACAGCGCAGTCCGCTTGATCCATCTCCACGGCGAAATTGCCCAGTAGATCGCCAGTAGAGCGCACTGAGCCCCTGCCAAGCTCCCCTGCAAATTCCGAGAAAATCTCGAAACCCGCCAGCTCGCGAAATCGAACCAATACGGAACGAGATGCAAAGCGGCTAATAGCAGCAGGTGAGCCAGCGCCAGGCCCAGGATCAGGAGCCAGAAAAGGCGACGGTCCAAAGTCTTCATCGGTTCTGACCTCGGTCAATACTGCCGCAAATAGACTAGATGCCGATCGTTGGTTTTATTGAGCGGGGACGTACCACTGTAGCAGTTGGAATTCCGGTGGGGGGCCCTGCCAAGCTCCGCCCAGGGATCGCCGCTGAATGGAACTGCCGCGATCTGGCCGTAGGGTGGTGGCCGCCGTCAATTCCAGTTCCCGGATGTCTTGCCAGCCTGGCAGGGCATCTCCCCCGGCATCGCGGAAATCGTCAGGGTTCAGGACGATCTCCTGCCACTGTGTGTCCCCATCGATGTCGACCTGCGCTGCGAATTGATCGATGCGCACCACCAGCTTGTTCGCTTGCTGGGCGCGCACGATCAATCGCAAGCGTGCGTCGGGCGGAGCCTGCCACATCGGGTCGTAGACCTTATGCGTGGTTCGGCCCCACTGTTGCGGTCGGTACGTGAACCACTCCTTCTCCCAGTCTCCATCGAATGTTTCGATGGTGTTCGTGGGCTGCAATACCGGGCGGACACCGGCCGTCTGCAAGGACTCCGGCGCGACGATCTGCAGCAAGGAGGAGACACAGAACTCGTCGGTCGAGTAGGTGCGGTAGTAGTATCCGGCGCCACTTACAGGTTGCGCTAATTTGTACCGCACATTGGCAAAGACCCACAACGGCGCGTCTGGGCCATGCAACGGCAAGGGGGCAACCCAGGCGCCCCCATCGACTTCCCTCGGTCTGGAAAAATGCCAGAACCGATGCACCGTATGGTCGCGATCTCCAGGCGTCTCCTGGGGTTTGCCCTGCTGCGTGTAGAACACTTCGATACTGTGGATCGGCAGTCGCCGGTCAGGAACCACCTTGATCCGAGGAACACCATCGCCAGCCGACAAGTCCAATTCGGATTGTGGTGCGAGCGGAAACTCGAAGACGCCGCGCAGGTGGTCATCGAACCACAGCATCGCAGCGGCTTCGTACTCCGGTGTATCCTGATGATTGTGATGGGGAGAGCAGACGACGCGCCACTGCCGGCTGCCGATCTCCTCGACGGCGCGGGGCAGATCACCGATGCGTCCGTGAAAATCATTGGCGGGGCTAAGGAACAGGATCGGGCACGCAATGTGTCGCAAACTGACATCATCTCCCAACGTCTGGCGGAAGAGGGGGCTGTCGTTGTACCGGTCGCTGATACCGCCGCACGATGGAGCGGCAGCTTTGACGCGTCGGTCCGGTGCAGTCATCACCGTCAACTTGCCACCCATAGAATGGCCGTAAACGCCGAGCCGATTAGGATCGACCTCCGGTTGTCGCTCCAGGAACGTCAGCGCGCGACGAGCAGCCACTGCGCACAGGAACCATCCGCTGTTGCGAGGCGACTCGACGGGATCTAGCGTCCACTCGGCGGGGCGAATGCTGGGAAAGGCGTTGCCAGGATGGCGGCTCGGCGCGTGGTACCCATCCACCAATCCCCAATCGGAGGTCGCTTTGTACCGTGGGTTTGCGGTATCGCCCGCCCAGAACAACTGGACTTCGGCCGGGGTCACTCGGTACCCCGGCGCGTTGATCCGCCCAGCCCACGCGACCGAGAGAGTGGCATAGCCGCGTTGAGCATTTTGCAAACAAGCATTGGCGTCGGCATACTGGCCTCCGCCATGGATCTGCAACAGTCCCGGCAGGGACCGCCCCTCGGCGGCTGCGTCAATCGGGAATCCGTATACGCCGGCCAGCCGAGCGGGAACTCCCTTGAAAACACCGATGCGAAACCGCACTACCCGCATCTGCACACCATCCTCCTGCCACTCGTGCAGAATTTCCGTCTCCAGCGGCTCAGCGCGCGGATCGAACCCTTTCCACATCTCTTCGTAGGACTGCGGAGGAATTCCACTCACCAAGGGAAGCAGCGTTTCGGGCTCCTTCGCGCGTGCCAAGCCAGCCGCAAAGACGATCAACGACGCGCAAAACGCTTTCCGGTGGTACGCCACCAACACTGTACGCTCGTCGGGCACGGGAGCATCCTCTTCAAGTGGTTTGCATTTCATTGCGGATTGATGTTGAGCTTTGTTCGGTGTCGGGGCGGCACTCCTTGTTGCGCGTCCTCGCACTCGGATTCCACTGATTCTAACCGATCAGACCGTGTACTTGGTGTTTCCACCCTACCCACGCTTTGACCGTGCTTGGGTCTATAGGTGGTGCGCTGTGTGCACACATTGACCTGTGGACACATTCGCGCGCGGTGCACACAACTGCGCGCGGGTGCACACGTCGGTTCAGGTACCGACAGGGGATAACCAAGTTGAGTAGGGGGCTCAGGCCGAGGGTAGATGAGGTTCCTTCGACAGTCCATTGTGGGGAAATTGCTACCTGTCCACTCCACTTGACGGACAACAATTCTCGCCTCTGCACGGCGGCGGGCCGGACACAATCGAATGGGATGGGGAAAGAGCGGATGGCATGGGAAATGCTGTTACTGCGATCTGGGCAATGGCGGAACCAGTCACAGGAGCGAACAATGGAAACCACTCGGCGTGAATTCCTGGTCGGAGCCGGGGCGGGAGCAACGATCGCCACCATGAGCGGTTGTTCATCGTCGGCAAAGGGCGGAGATCCGGCCAAGCGGTACGGAATGGTAATCGACCTGGAAAAGTGTATCGGCTGCAATACTTGTTCTGTAGCTTGCAAGGCGGAGAACCACACGCCGCCTGGCGTATCGTACATGGTGGTGATGGAAGAAGAGATCGGAGAGTACCCCTACGTCAAGCGGCGTTTTGTCCCCCGCCCGTGCATGCAATGCGAGCAACCAAGCTGCACGATGGTCTGTCCCACTTCCGCTACTTACACGCGTGACGACGGGGTCACAGCGATCGACTACGACAAGTGCATCGGTTGCCGCTATTGCATCACTGCATGTCCTTACGGTGCGCGCAGTTTCGACTTTGGCCACGATTATCCGACTGCTTGTGCCGGCCCGACGGACCCGGCAGCAGGCGAAGTGCTGGCTTCACGGCAACCCGCTGCCTACGCAGCAGCGCCGTCGCCAGAGTACGGGGAGAATCGCCCTCGGGCCCCCGGTCAGTCTCCAGTCAACAATGTTCGCAAGTGCCATTTTTGCCTCCACCGTGTGGAACGGGGCATGTTGCCCGCCTGCGCATCGGCATGTCCCGGGCGTGCCATCCATTTTGGCGACATGAATGACCGTGAGAGCATCGTATACCGCCTGCGTGACCCCGAACATCCGGATGAAGTCGTATTCCCGAATTTTCCCAATCGTCATGTGATGCAACTTAAGAAAGAAACCGGAAACGATCCGGCCGTTTACTACCTGACCTGATGGTCTCTGGCCAGAACGCGGGCGGGTATTGCAGCGGTGCGGCAGGAGCTTGCTAAGCCGACCCAGCAAGAAATGCCACGCCACCAAGAGCTCGAGTCAAACCGAGTTTGTGCACTTTCATCTTTGGACCTGAACCATGAAACGCCTCGCCTACATCGCGCTGAGTATCTTGACCGTAGTTGGAGCGTACGGCCTGTGGCAACGGGCCACGGTAGGATTGATCGACACAGCCTTGACAAACATCGTCACGTGGGGGCTCTGGGTCGCTTTGTACATCTACTTCCTCGGGCTTTCGGCAGGAGGATTTGTCCTTTCCTCGATGGTCTATGCCCTGAAAATCAAGCAGCTCGAACGCGTCGGCAAACTAGCGGTCTTGCAAGCATTTGTTTGCGTGGCAATGGGTTTGACGATGATCTGGATCGACTTGGGGCATCCTCTGCGATTCTTCAAAGTCTTCTTGTCTCCCAATCCCACTTCGCTGCTCAGTTGGGAATCGTTCGTGTATCTGGCGTATGTATTTGTATTGCTGGGCGAACTGTGGCTGTTGAGTGGTGTGGCCTCGGCAGAGGAATTGCCGCCTCGAAGGGCTCGGACGTTGAAGGCATTTGCTACGGTGGGAATCCCCATCGCGGTCGGCGTGCATTGGGGGACGGGAGCCTTGTTTGCAGTCGTCAAAGCGCGGCCCGAATGGCACACAGGTATTACTCCCATCGCCTTTCTGGCGTCTGCAGTAATGTCTGGCACGGCTTTGTTAATGGTCTTGGCGGCGATATTTGATCGCAAGGATGAGGGGCACCGCCAGTGCATGGAGTTCATGGCAAAACTTGCGGCAGCCACGATTGTGTTCGACCTATTGTTGCTGTTTTCGGAAGCGTTAGTGGTATGGTATGGCGGGGTAGAACACGAGGTCGCAGCATTCCGTCAACTCTATTTTGGACCGTATTGGTATGCTACGTGGATCGTGCATCTGTTGCTTGGCTCATTGGTCCCGTTGGCAATCTTCAGCAGCAGCAGATTGCGGTCGAACTACCACTTGCTGGTGACCGGCGCGGGCCTGGTGGTGCTGGGAATCGTGGGATACCGGCTGAACATCGTGATCCCGGCCCAAGTAGATCCACCTTTCCACGAATTCTTGGGTGCGTTCCATCATATCCGCAACACGAAGGACTACTTTCCAGCATTGATGGAATGGCTTTCCAGTGCTGGAATCGTTGCCGGTGGTATATGGATGTTTCTGATCGTGTGGTCGTGGATGAACCGTGCGCCGTCGAAGACGGCGGTTTCCTCCTGACGTGGAAAGGGGGGCGGTGGATCATGAGGTACCAGTCATTCTTACCATTCGGTGAAAGTCCAGGCATCCGACGAATTTTTAGCCTGTTAGCGTGATTCTCAAGCGAGGTTGTTTCGATGACTACGACGAAATCGGGCCAAACGGAAGTTGACAATGGTCGACGGCGATTCCTTCGCTCGGGAGCGTTCTTGGGAGGAACAGGCTTCTTTGCGTCCTTGGCTGGACTGAAGCAGCGTCAAGCCGCCGCAGGGCAGCTCGGAGTAGACTCGCCCGACTACGAATACCGCAACAATGACCCTGACAACATCATCTTCAGCACATGCTTGCAGTGCCATACGGCATGCCCCATCAAGTGCAAGTTGTATCGATTCGACGATGGTTCTGCTGCGATCGTCAAGATCGACGGCAATCCATATTGCCCGCAAGCGCTTTTCCCAAACGTGCCCTACAAGACGAAGCCTACCGAGTCAGTCCGGTTCGAGGAACTGTATCGCCGTGAGCTGCCGGTAGCGCATATCGAAGGACGTATTTGTCCGAAAGGACAAGCTGGAGTGCAGACACAATACGATCCTTATCGACTTCGCAAAGTCCTGAAACGAGTGGGGCCGCGGGGGGCTCGAAAGTGGACGACCATCTCGTTCGAACAGGCGGTGAGCGAAATCGTGGAAGGCGGGAACCTGTTTGGGGAAGGGCACGTCGCCGGCCTGCGAGAGCTGTACGCACTTACCGACGCGGAACTTGCCCAACGCATGGCCGACGATGCGAAAAAGGTTGGCAAGCGGCAAATGACGGTCGACGAATTCAAAACCAAATACGCCGATCACCTAGACGTGCTGATCGATCCGGAACACCCGGACCTCGGCCCAAAGAACAATCGATTTGTGTTTTTGGCTGGGCGCATCGAGCACGGTCGCAAGGAACTGATGAAGCGATTCACCCATGACGCCTTCGGTTCGGCCAATGCATACGAACATACCACGATTTGCGAGCAATCGCATCACATCGCGTTTGATCAATCGACCAAACCGTACGAGGCGGGCAAGTGGGGCAAAGGAATAACGCACATGAAGCCCGATTTCGAACATGCCGAATTCGTCGTGTTCTTCGGGACGGGGGCCTTTGAAGCCAACTTCGGCCCACCGTTGCTGGGCGGATTGGTTTCTACCAATACCGTCGAACGGGGATTCAAGTACGCGGTCATCGACCCGCGCTGTTCGAAGACTGCTGGGAAGGCATGGAAGTGGATTCCCGTTCACCCGGGTGGCGATATCGCTTTCGCGATGGGAATGATGCGATGGATGATCGAGAACGACCGCATCGACCGACCGTTCTTGGAAGCGGCAAACAAAGCCGCGGCAACGGCGACCGGCGAAACGGCGTTCACGACGGCGGCCTATTGGGTAAAGATCGAGGGTGATCGTCCTGGGGCATATTTGCGGGCGAGCGAAGTTGTGATCGACGGCAATCCGCTCGGCTCAGAGCACCAGTTCGTCGTTAGCCGCGGAGGGACCTTGTGGGCTGTCGACATGCAGGGCGGCGAAGCGG
>RFIQ01000190.1 GCA_003695565.1 Planctomycetota bacterium
CGCTTTGGCCGCCGAGGCTTTGTACATGCTGGCCCAGTATCACTACGACCAGGACCGCTTCGACCAGGCCCAACAGCTTTACGCCCAAGCAGTGCAGAAGGCCGAGCAGGCCGGCGCCGATCCGGAACTGGCGGAAAAGGCACGATACAAGCTGGGATGGAGCGTATTTCGGCAAGACCAGTTCGAGCGGGCTGCCGAGGCGTTCCGGGATCAGGTCGATCGCGCCCCGCAAGGTCAACTCGCCGTCGATGGCTTGTTCATGCTAGGGCGCTGCGCTGAAGCGCAACAGCAGTACCAGGCGGCCCTGGCGGCTTTTGCGCGGGCTCAAGCTCTGATAGAGCAGGGCCATGCACCAGCCGCTGCTCCGACGAAAACCTTGGTTTACCTGCATGCCGCCCAAGCCCATCGCGAATTGAAACAGTACGCGGAGGCCCTGGCCGCCCTGAACAAAATCGCCGACATCGGGACGGACCAACCGTACCGCGATGCCATTCTGTTCGAACGGGCATGGATCGAACAACTTCAGGGCAGGCTGCCGGCCGCTTTGAACCTGTTCCAGCAGGTCGCTGAGGAATACCGCAATGCCGTTGGTGCCCGGGCGCGTTTCATGATAGGCGAAATCTACTTTTCCCAGCGGCAGTTTGATCAGGCGATTCCGCAATTCCAACGGGTCATGTACGGTTACGGCGCCGAAAAAGCTCCGGAGGAAATCAAAGCCTGGCAAGCGCGGGCGGCCCTGGAAGCGGCCCGCTGCAGCGAGACCCTGGCCGGAAGCCTGCAAGGGCAAAACCGTGAAAAGATGATCCGAGCCGCGGAGGATTTCTACCGTTATATCGTGGAGAAGCACGGGGGACACGAAGTCGCACAGCAAGCCAGATCGCGGCTGGGTGAGCTGCGCAAGTTGAGGTAACGCCGCACGCTTGCCATGAACAAAGAATTGCGTCTTCGGACGCAACACAGCAACAGTCTCCTGGGGGAAGTTGGTAATGATTTCGAACAAACGGTTGCTGCTGATCGCGTGCTTGGCATTGCTGGCTGGGGCCGCCGGAGGGCAAACCACCCTCGCGCAGCAAGTACCGCCCGATCAAGCCATCGCATCGGCTCCCGCGCCTGAGGTCGGCCTCAGCCAGGCGGAATTGCAGAGGCTGGCGGCCGAAGCGGCGCGTTCGCAAACCACCGCCGCAGACGGTCAAACGCAGCGCGGCCAGATCGATTTCCTGTCCTTGCTGCTCCAGGGCGGGGCCATGATGATCCCCATCGCGCTGATGAGTCTGTTGGTGGTGGCGGTTTCGCTGGAACGTCTGTTTGCCCTGCGCGGCGGCGCGCTGCTGCCGCGCGGTTTGCGGCGGGAACTGGCTCGGGCCGGAAAACTGCCCCCCATGCAGGTCCCAGCCGCCCTCGCCGTCGCAGCCGATAAATACCGCTCGGTCGCCGGACGGATGCTGGGCGAGATGTTGCAGAAAGTCGGACGCCCCCTGCCCGAGATCGAGGCGACCATCGCCGAAAGCGCGCAGCACGAAGCCGACACGATGTACAACAACGTGCGCTGGCTCAATCTGGCAGCCGCCGTCACCCCATTGATCGGCCTGCTGGGTACGGTGTGGGGCATGATTATCGCTTTTTACAACACAACGCAACTGGGGGCTGGAACCAACAAAGCCGAGTTCCTGGCCGAGGGGATTTACGTGGCGTTGGTGACTACGTTGGGCGGCCTGGCCGTGGCCATCCCGGCAGCCATCTGCGCCCACTACTTCGAAGGCCGGATCACTACAACCGTCGCCGCCATCGAAAAGGAATTGAAACGCTTGATCCCCAAATTCGAACCTCTGGAAGGACGGTTGCGCTGGGATCCGGAAACTCAGCGGTTGCAGACCAGCGGTTCGAACTCGCCGGGCACCGACGTGGACGTTGCCCATTCGCGTTCGCGCGCCGTGGTGGGATAACACCCTGGCCAGATAGGGGAACCTCGCATGACCGTCCAATTGAAACGCGGACAAGCCCTCGGGGCGCTCAGCCTGACGCCGCTGATCGATGTCGTTTTCCTGCTGCTGATCTTCTTCCTGGTGGCGTCCCGGCTGAGCCAGGAGGATCAGGAGCTGGACATCCCCCTGCCGTCTGCCGCCAACGCAGCGCCGATGATCGCACAACCGCAGGAGATGATCGTCAATATCGACAAGGAAGGAGCGTTGTTTGTCAACGGTCGATTCTTGAGCGAAGCGGAGTTTGAGCGGTTGTTGCGGCAAGCGGTGGCCGATAACCCGGCAGGTCCGGCGGTGATTATCCGTGCCGATCGCCGCGTACCATTGCAAACCCCGGTGCATGTCATGGATATGTGCCTGAAGTGGGGCGCCACCTACTCCTTGACGATTGCCCAGGAGGGGTCTTGAGCGCATGACGGCCGACACCCCGCGCATCGACGATCCGCTGCTGGACGAGCCGCTGGCGCCCTACTGGGCCGTCAACGTCGTATTGATCGTGCTCGGTGCCGCGGTACTGACGACGGCCTTCACCTTCCTCGATCCGCTCGATCCGCGACCAGCGTACAATCCGTGGACCTATGCGATCGCCACCCCCATCGCCCTGCTGCTGCTGTCAGCCATCTTGGGAATGGTGGTCAGCCGCAGGATGGAAAAGACCATGCAGGTGGCGTTCCTCCTCAGCGTGCTGGTCCATCTGTTGCTGCTCGTCTATGCCATGAACGTGGTCATCTTCTCCCGCATGTGGCCGCGGATTTTCGATGCGGCCATCGTCCAGCGTCATCAATTGGAACAACAGCAGTTGCGGGCTCGGGAATACTATCAGTTCTCCAGCGCACGCCGTGTCGACGCGACCCCCGAATACCTGCGCCCCGTTCCGACGCAGGTCGATGCCGTCGAGCTAGAGATGATCGAAACACCCGCTCTGCAATTGGCTCGGAACTCATCCGCCCATCTTCCCACGCCCGTGCCGCGAATCCAACGGGAGGTCGCCCCGCATTTGATCGAGCGGGAGACCGAAGCGGTTCCGACCGCAACTTCGGAGTTGCTGCCGGCCAACTTGTCGCGCAGCGACCGGCAGCAGTCGCCGCAGCTCGATGCCCCTACCGATGCGCTGTCTTTCCCGGCCACTCCGGATGCCGCCTCGGCCGCCGTTCGGAATCAGGCGTCTGCCGCGGAGTTGCGTCGCCCCTCGCTGGATCGCTCCATGGCGAACGTTCCCCGGCCCCGCATTCCCGGCGAACCGTCCAGACGGACACCGGATCGACCGGCCGGAGCCGCCGTGGCAGCAGCGCTGATGTCGATGCCCGCGCCAGATGCAGTGAAACTGGTTCCGCGCGCTCGGCCCGCTCGGCTCCCGCC
>RFIQ01000017.1 GCA_003695565.1 Planctomycetota bacterium
AAACTGGTTCCGCGCGCTCGGCCCGCTCGGCTCCCGCCGTCTTCCTCCCCCCTCGAAACGCCATTGGTTGAAACCCCGCCGCCACGTCCTTCTCCCCACCCCGAGCGCTGGCAGGCGACTCGCTCCACCGGTCTGGCGGCTGGAGCCCGTGTTGCGCCGCCAACGCGCATGGCTCCGCCCAAAGCCGACGCGCGACCAGCCACCCCAGCCCTACCCGCCGCCTCGGTCCGGTCGGCCGGTCTTCCCGACCCCGGCGACCTTGCCAATGCGCCGCGACGGATCGATGTGGCTGGCGGCCGTCCCGCCCCACCGCCGGCGGCCAGCATGCCGGTGATCGGCGTCCCATCGACGGGCAGCCCCACGCCACGTTCGGCTCCGCGTCCCTCGCCTGACACGGCGCTGGAGCGATCGTCGCTGGCCGGGCCTGCACATGGCGCGGCCCCGAGTCCTGGTCAAATGGCGGCGGCCCAGTGGAGTGGGCGGCTCCGACCGGCAATCGGTCGCGAGCCACGAGGAACGCTCCAACCGATTGCAGCGGATGGTCAGGCGGCCACCGCCGACGTAGCGGCCTTGTTCGGCACCGGAAAGTCGTTCGAGCGTTCGGTCGCCGGGCTGGCAGCTCCCATTGGCGGACGCGTGGCATCCCCGACGGCATCGGTCACCCTGCCCACCGATGCAGCGGACAACGAGCATGCCCAGATGGACGCAGCGTCCGACACCGACCGTCCGCCGGTGGAACCGACCGCCGTCGGCCCCCAGTCGCTTGCCGCGCTATCGGCGGCTCCTCCAGCCACCCCGATGGCGGATCACATTGCCGACAACGAGTTGCTCGAACAGGGCGTGCGCCGCCTGGCGGTTGCGCCTGGATCGGCCGGCACCAGCGGGGAGAACTCGGGAGCGGCTGCAGCAAGTCAACACAACTCCCTGTTCGGCCGGTCGAATTACCCCGCTACCGCGCCGCCATCTTCGCTGGCCGGACCACCCTCCGCCCAATCGCCCACTCCGGATGACGCTTCCGGCGAACCAACTTCATCGGA
This sequence comes from Planctomycetota bacterium, assembly GCA_003695565.1. GTDB lineage: Bacteria > Planctomycetota > Planctomycetia > Pirellulales > Pirellulaceae > Aureliella. Next base: position 1,038 of record RFIQ01000017.1, read on the forward strand.
GCGAGCTCGATCGGAGCCCGCCGCGCTGGCTCGCCGATCCGACCAGCACAGTGGTGTGCGGCGGGATTCGGCCACAGCACTGATCAACCCGCCCTTGCAAATCGATGCAGAACGAGGGGCGGGTGGGGTCGAAGTCGCGCCCCAGGCCCTCGGCACGCTGTTGGCACGCAATGAATTGCGGATGCACGCGGAACCGGAAACCGATTTGCGCACCCAGCGATTTCCGCGTGCCGCACTCGGCGGCCCATTGACGGCTGGAACGCCTGCGCCCGCTCCCACGCCGGCCTTTCAACAGCGATTGGATCGCTTGCGCGATCCGAGCACTTCGCAGCACAGGGCGACCCAACCGCAGACGGAGTTAGCCATCGAACGCGGCTTGGAGTTTCTGGCTCGGTACCAGCGCCCCGACGGATCGTGGCGTCTCCAGGATTTCGATACGCGGGTCTTGATTCGCAGCGACACGGCAGCCACCGGCCTGGCCCTGCTGGCCTTTCAAGGCGCCGGATACACGCATTTGGACTTGAAGTACGCCGACGTAGTGGGCAAAGCCATCGAGTACTTGCGCACCCATCAGCAGCCCAATGGCGATTTGTACGTGCGGCAGGACCCGGCCTCCGACCAGAACGCCTGGCTCTACTCCCATGCCATCGCCGCATTGGCGCTCACCGAATCCTACGGCATGACGCAGGATCCGGAAATCCGCCCAGCCGCCCAACGTGCAGTCGACTTCATCACCGCCGCCCAGGACACGCGCCGCGGAGGCTGGCGATACCGCCCCGGTGCCGGATCGGATACCAGCGTTAGCGGATGGTTCATGATGGCCTTGCAGAGCGCCCGGTTGGCTGGTCTAGATGCTCCGCAATCCACCATAGATCGCCTACACAACTACCTGGACCAGAGCCAGGCGGGGCCGGAGCAACCCTACTTGTATCGTTACAATCCGTTTGCACCCGATACGCCTCAGCAGCGGCATGGTTTGCAGCCTACGCCTGTGATGACCAGCGTCGGTTTGTTGATGCGGCTGTACCTGGGTTGGGACCGCGACCAGCCGGCCATGCAGGCCGGCGCGGACTATCTGTTGCAACATTTGCCAGAAAACGGCACGATCGATCAACCGCGACGCGACACGTATTACTGGTACTATGCCACCCAAGTCATCTTCCACGTGGGGGGCGACCATTGGCGCATCTGGCACGACCGACTGTACCCCTTGCTGATCGGCAGCCAGGTAGCCGACGGACCACTGGCCGGCAGTTGGGATCCCGATTCTCCCACTCCCGATCTGTGGGGCCGTTGGGGCGGTCGCCTGTACGTCACCACCATGAACCTCCTGTCGCTCGAAGTCAGTTACCGCCACCTCCCTCTCTACGACGCCACCGCTCAATAAACGACACCGCTAGTTCTGACCCAAGCGGGTTCTATGTGGCTTGCAGCCGCCGGATGCAGGTCTGGACCGGAGCATAAGCGTATCAGCTTCCGTGGCCTGCATCCGCCGGATGCAGGTCGGACCAATGCATGAGGGTAGCAGTTCCCGTGCCTGACTCTCTGAGCCGGGGCCTGCTCCGTCTTCCCACCTCCCCGGCCGAGCGGTCGATACGCTGCTTGGCAAGTACGTTTCACGGCGGGAGAGGTCGCCCGCGATCGGTGATCCATCGACTCCCATGTTTCGTCATGCAAATTGCTCTGCAACCCGCGGGCGGGAGGGGGCCAAGCGTTTCTGACCAGCTAGTTTCGAATCGTGGCGGGCCCAACAACCCTTTTCCTGGTGCGGCGGAGTCCCTTTCGGCGAAAGGGACCCACGTAGCTCCCGTGGCCTGCATCCGCCGGATGCAGGTCGGACCAATGCATGAGCGGAGCTGTTCCCGTAGCCATATTCTCCGAGTCGGGGCCTGCGTCATCTCTCCACCCTTCCGATCTCCCCACCTTCCTGCCGAACTGGCAATGCGCAAAGGCCCCCTCCCGGCTGCGGGCGAAACAGCGACGCCGGAAAGCCAGCGATTGCGCCGGCGCCCCATCGCTGCCGACCTCTCCCCCGTGCAGAAACTTGCAATCGTAGAGCGTCACTGAAGGTAGCTCGCGGGGGAGGTGGGGAGGGCAGACATGCCGATTCCCAGTGCGCGTGACGCCCCCTTGTGTTTGGGCAAGGACCTTCTGGCACCCAAGCCCGCGGGCAACGCCCGAGGAACCTTGGCTTCGTTCAAATATAACCTGGAAGCCTCGCTCATTTCTTGCCGTTAGCTGCGGCGGGGAAGAGGTTGGCAGATGGGGCAATAGAAGGTGGATCGCTGCGCTTGGACGATGCGACGGATGCGCCCCCTCCTGCAAACAAAACAACGGTGGCCCGCTCGGTCGTAGACGCGATGGTGACTCTGGTAGCCGCCGGGATGGTTCAAGGCATTGCGATAGGTTCCATCGGACAAGGTCGAACCTTCAAAGGCAATCGCCTCGTTAAGGATGCGGCGCATGTGCGTGTAAACTTGCGACCAATGCGCGGGTTTCAAATCGCAAGCACGGCGGCTGGGGTGAACCTTGGCTGCGTGCAGAATCTCCGATGCATACAGGTTGCCGATGCCCGCCAGCCGCCGCTGATCCAGCAACACGACCTTGATGGGACTGGCGGAATTGGACAGTCGAGCCACGAACTGGTCCAGTGCGATGTCGAGCGCATCGGGCCCCAGACGCTGGTCGGCGATGCGACGATCCAGCTCGTCGGCGGGAACCAGTTCAACGGTCCCCAACCCACGGCGATCCCAGAAAAAAAGCGTTGCCCCGGCGGAGTCCGACAGCTCCATTTGCAAGCGCAGGTAGTCGCGGTTGGGTGGTTCGTTCAAGCAAACCATGCCGGTCATCCGGGGGTGGATCACCAAGGCATGCTGTCCAGCGATCAGCACCACGCGCTTGCCCAGCCGCCGCACGCGGGAGATGACTTGTCCACGCAGACGCCGGTCGATGGTGCGCATCGTTGGCACCATGGCAATAGGGCGACAAGGGCAGGGCGGGGCGAACACGCGGGCGATCGAGTGCCCGACCACCGAGCGAATGCCGCGACACATCGTTTCGACTTCGGGTAACTCAGGCATCTTTGTTCTTCGGTTCTCCATCCAGCGAATCTGGGGCGGGATCCTCCGCAGCGGATTCCGGTCCGCTGGGTTCGGGCCGGGGCGGGTCGGAAACTTCGTCGCCCGCCGTCTCAGCGGTGGGTGCATGCTCCCCGGATCCGGAACCGGCTTGACCGCGCAGGGATTTGGGCCACTTCCAACGCGAAGAGGAGGCGGTGGCGGCCGTCGAGTCGGCAGCCACATCTGCGGCGGGTGCGGCCAGCGGAGATCCGGTGCGAGCCAGTGTCTCATCGAAGTGCAGTAGTTCGCGCTGCAAGATGCTGAGCAACGTCTGCAGCAGGGCAACCGCCATCGGCCCGATGACGATGCCGATCGGGCCCAACGCCTGAATGCCGCCCAGAACACTGAGCAGCGCCAAGAGGGGATGCAATCGGCTTTGCCCCTGCAGCGCATAAATCTTGACCACGTTGTCGATGGAACCGACGGCCAGCGTCCCCCACACGGCCAGACCGATGGCCGCCGTCATATTGCCTTCGTATAGCCCCACGTACAAAGCAACTGGAACCCAGACGATGGCTGGGCCGACGAAAGGGACCATGGCGAACAGACCGGTCAACATCATCAGCAGCAACCAGTAGTCCAGGCCTGCGAAGTAGTACCCCACGCCAGCCACCAACCCTTGCGATATGGCCGACAGCACCGTAGCCAGTACCACGGCACGACTGATGCGATCGAATTCGGCCAGTAACTCCCGTTCGTACTCATCGTCCAAAGGATTCATTTTCATGGCGGCCTGCAACATGGCTGGGCCATCGTAGAAGAAAAAGAAGGCGGCCAGGATCATTACAACGAATCCGACCGCACTGCGGATCAAGAACCCGCCGGTGGCGCCGGTGATGCTCATCAACTGCGGGCGGGCGTATTGGATAGCCCCTTTGAGCAAACCCTCGATGTCCTCGGGAGTAGGGTTGGCCAACTCCCGGGCCAGTGCCATGAAGCCCCCGCCCAACAATTCCGCGCGCAGTCTGGAGAAATTCCCCTTGATCTCGACGGCCAACTGCGACGGCGTCAACGGGAGTGTTGCCTCGGACTCGTCCGCGGGTGTTTTCAGCCGCTGAACCAACTCGCGAAGCTGGGAGAATTCTTCCTGCCAGCGATCTCCTTGCACCACGGCCACGGCGATTTGCAACTGATCCAGGCTCCTGAGAATGCGATCGGTCAATCGTGAAAGCCGTGGGTCTTCTTCGGTCAACAACACATCGTGGGCGCTAGTAATCAATTGATCGATTTCCCGCTCGACCACTTGGATATCCGGATAATAGGGCGGCATCTGCAATCCCAGTTCATCGCGAATGTGCTCGATCCTCAGCCGGATGGTTTGGGCGTCGTTCTCTCGCATCAAACTCACGCCCTGGACGGCCGCATAGACCGCGAACGGAAATGGAATCAGCAGGACCAGCGCGGCAACCGCAGTCGTCAATCCGGCAGCCAACTTCTCTCGCCCGCCCGTCTTCTCCAGCATCCATTGGTGGACCGGGTGAAACACCACCACAACCACGCCGGCCAGAAACAGGGGGACGAAAAAATTGATCAACACCTTGTAGAACAGCAGACCTACCAAGAAGATGATGGCCAGCAGGACGATGAATGAGATCAGTCGCGTCATGCGAGGATCCTTAAGTGATCAGTAGAATCATTCGGAAACGAATCGATATGTCGCGAGTGCGCTGAAACATGTCCCATGCACTCCCGCGCCACGGCCTGGGAGGGAGTGGCAGCGCAAGGTTACGGTGGTATTGTGCCGGGTCCACGCCGGCATTCAAAGCCCACTGGCAAGGGCGTGGGTAGCGGGCGACCGGCGAGGAAGCGGTCGATCCAGGTTCGAACCGGAAACGATGCCAGCCCCCGGCGCGACCGACACGCCGTGGCTATGAAATGCACCAGAGGCAACACAGCAGACCAAAAGGGGAGCTTCGCGCTGCCTGGAACTGGAAGTTTGGGGGAAACGCGTGG
>RFIQ01000191.1 GCA_003695565.1 Planctomycetota bacterium
CAGGCGGTCCATCTGCCGATCGTCCAGTCCCCGGACACCGAGACGGATGAGGCTGGGGTGACCTGGCAAAAGGCCCCCTGTCGCTTCTGCGGTACCGGCTGTCACGTCCGCGTGGGAACGCTCGATGGACGCGTGGTGGCGATTCAGGGGGACCAAGCAGCCGAAGTGAACAAAGGGCTGCTGTGCGTCAAGGGCTATCACGTGGGCGCCGCACTTTATGGAAAAGACCGGCTGACCCACCCGATGCTGCGCAAGGGCGATGCATGGGAACGCATCACCTGGAAAGAAGCCATCGACATCATCGCGCAGCGGATCATGGCGGCACCGGAACGATTTGCCATTTACGGGTCCGGCCAATGGACGATCCCGGAGGGATTTGCAGCCCAAAAATTCATGAAGGGTGGCTTGTCCAATAATCACATCGACCCCAACGCGCGGCTTTGCATGGCATCGGCCGTGACCGGTTTCTTGGCGACCTACGGGGTCGATGAACCGGCCGGGTGTTACGACGATTTGGATGCCTGCGATGTGTTGATCACGTGGGGAAACAACCCGGCCGAGATGCATCCCGTATTGTTCTCTCGCGTCGTTGATCGCCGAGCCCGCGGTGAGAAGGTGATCATCGTCGATATCGGCACGCGGCGAACGCGAACCACCGATGCCGCAAACCATTTTCTGTTGATGAAGCCCCACGGCGACGTACCCATTGCGCTGGGGATCATGCATTTGCTGGTAAAGGACAAGACCTACGACGACCGGTTCGTGCAGAACTACTGCAATTTCCGGCACTGGGCCTCGGCCGAATCCGCCTTGCAGGGCGAACCGCTCGCTTTCGACGAATTCCAGCAGCGTTTGGAAAAGTACACCCCGGCGTACGTCGAGGAACTGTCGGGCGTGCCAGCCGACCAGATTCGTATGTTGGCCGAGATGTTCGCTGATCCGAATCTGAAGATCACCAGCCTGTGGTGTATGGGGATGAACCAGCATACGATGGGGACTGCCATCAACACACTGGTCCATGGCGTGCATTTATTGAGCGGGCATTTCGGAACTCCTGGCGACGCGCCGACGAGTCTCACAGGGCAGCCATCGGCTTGCGGAACGGTGCGGGAAGTCGGAACGCTGGCCCACGCGCTGCCGGGCGGGCGTTTGGTGGCCAACGAAGAGCATCGCCGGCAGTGTGAAGAGTTTTGGAATCTGCCGCCGGGACGGATCAACCCCGTTCCGGGATACCATACCGTCAAGATGTTCGACCAGTTCACCAAGCCCAGTGCCGAGGGGGGCGACATCGATACCCTCTGGGTGCAAGTCACCAACCCCGGGCAAACCCTGCCGAATCTGAACAAATTGTTCAACGACAAGCAGGGGTTGGAGGATAAGTTCCTGATCGTCTCCGAAGTCTACCCCACCGCCACGACCCAGTTGGCGGATCTGGTGTTGCCCGCGGCGATGTGGGTCGAAAAGAACGGCGTGTTCGGCAACTCGGAGCGCCGCACCCAGCAGTGGTTCAAGATGGTCGAACCGCCCGGCGAGGCACGGGATGACGCGTGGATGATCATTGCGGTCGCCCACCGGTTGATGGAGCTGGGGCATCCAGGCATGCTCGACCGTGACGGCAAATTCATCTTCCAGGTGCTCGATGAACAGGGCCGGGAAGTCCCGGTGTGGGAATTCGAGCATTACTATGACGTCAACGTCGACCGCCATCTGTTTGAAGAGTATCGCCCCTTTACGGTGATGAAGCACAAGAATCTGGCTCCTTACGACGAGTACGTCAAGGCACGGGGTTTGCGTTGGCCGGTCGTGCAGCAGCCAGACGGATCGTGGCGGGAGACGCGTTTCCGATTCGCCGCTTTCGACGATCCCTTCGTATCGGAGGGTAAGGAGTTCGAGTTCTACCACTCGACCACGGGCGACGGTCGCGCTCAAATATGGGTACACGATTACCAACCGCCGGCCGAATCGCCCGACGACCAGTTTCCATTTTGGTTGTGTACCGGCCGGGTACTCGAACATTGGCATACCGGCACGATGACGCGTCGCATCGAGCAATTGGCCCGCGCCATGCCAACGGCGTATGTCGAAATGCATCCGGACGATGCCAAGGAAATGTCCGTTCAATCCGGGCAGTGGGTGTGGGTGGAGTCGCGGCGGGGCAAAGTCAAATTGCCGGTTTGGATACGCGGGCGAGGCCGCCCGCCGCGCGGCTATCTGTTCGTGCCCTTCTTCGATGAGTCGAAACTGATCAACGTCTGTACCCTCGACGCCATCGATCCGTACTCGAAGCAGCCCGATTACAAGAAGTGTGCTGTCCGCGTCGTCAAGGTTGTGGAGGGCGAGGCATGAACAATGACATGCACAGACGTGGAGCAAGCCGCTGGCGGTTGAGCACCGTCATCGCGGCGGCAGCCATTGCGTTGGCAGTCGTGGGGTACTTTATCGGCATCACCGATGGCGTTCCGCGCCCAACCCGAGCCGGCTTTCCGGTGGATCGCCAATCGCCGGTGGTGGAAGCTCAGGAGAATGCGATCCCTTCGCTCCACTACCGAGAGATCCCGGAGAAGTACGTGCGGTTCACCCAGCAGTGGCGCCTACAGCCGCAGCCGCTGTCTCGACCGGAACTGCCACCGTATGGCACGGAGCTCCACCCCGATCCACAGGCCAAACTGGCTTCCCTGCTCCGCCGGTCGCAGAACCGCGCCTTCAATGGAGCCCCGCCAGTGATACCGCATTCGATCGAAAACACGACCGACGCGGCTTGTTACGCCTGTCACTCGCAGGGGATGCAATTGGAGGGGCTGCGTGCCAGCATCATGTCGCACGCATTCCTGCCAAACTGCACGCAGTGCCATGTGCCACCACCGCCGGAGTTTGTTTCCCCCGAGGACTATTCACCTCCGGACAACGCGTTTGTTGGCATGCAGGCCCCAGTGGCTGGACCGCGGGCTTACCCTGGAGCTCCGCCAACGATTCCCCATGCCACGTCGATGCGCGAAAACTGCCTGGCATGCCACGGTCCGAACGTGGGCTGGCCGGGCATGGAGACCACGCATCCCTGGCGAATGAATTGTACTCAGTGCCACGCCCCTTCGGCCGTCCTCGACCAGATGTCTGATTCTCCCGAGTCCCTGTTCCTGCCGGCCCCGACCGTAGAAGCTGGTTCCGGCGTTGCTTCATCCGGCGATAGCAGCTTCAGTTCAATCGATGCGGGGCAGTGAACCATTGGGCGCGGTACAATCGATGCAAAGGAACAAAAGGGGTGGGA
>RFIQ01000192.1 GCA_003695565.1 Planctomycetota bacterium
CCCCAGCCCATTCCCCACCGCCGAACCACTCGTGCAACCCCCAGACAGCCACAGAAAATCAAGGCACGTGCAGGTGGGTTGACCACGAATTGCACGAATAGTAGCTGCAACAGCAGCAGCAGCAGCAGCAGCAGAAGAAGAAGAAGAAGAAGAAGAAGAAGAAGAAAAGACGATGCGGGAGATTGTTGACAAGGAGCAAAGCTACGAGATCATCGGCGCGTGTTTCGGGGTCTACAACTATTTGAAAGCAACCGGCTTCCGATTGGGCATACTGGTTAACTTCGGCAGCCATCCCAAGCTCGCCTACGAACGCATCGTCAGCTAGCTCCATCCACACTCTCCCCGTCTACCACTACCGCCAATCGATCTTGTCATCCTGTCCACCCGCCAACCGATCCTGCCATTCTCCCATCCATCCCGACTGCTCCTGTATCACGCTTATGCCATTCCTGCTATCCAATACCTCCAACCCTCCCATTCATTTCGTGCAATTCGTGTCATTCGTGGTTGCCCCCAAAGGACACAACCATGACCACCATGTGGGGGTAACACCGAATCTCACGGCTATTCCCGAACCGCGCGCCTAGCAGGGACGGGAAAGGAAGCCTATGATGATGACGGGGAGCAGCCAGAGTGGGCTCCAAGTGACCACAATAGGGGGAATTATCGATGAATGGACGTAGTTGGATCAGCGGTTTGGCCAGCGCGGCGGTCGTGTTGCTGGTAGCCGGTGGAACCGTGGCGCAGGAATCGTTCCGTACGCTGGTGGGCAACGCACCGGTCCGCGCGGTCGAAGCCTCGGATGCTATCCAGGTGCCGTACATCACTTGGGGTGGCGACGTGGCGACGTTCTACGCCAACGGCGGCCTGGAGACGCAACCCGAGAGCATCTACGGCCAAATGGGACTGAAGATGAAACTCGCGGCCGGTGATGATTTCGTCGGCCAGGTGCGGGATTACCTGGGCGGCAAGACTCCGTTGCTCCGCGGCACGTTTCGCATGCTGGGACAAGCCAGCGAAGTGCTGGGGGCCGATCCGCGGACCAAACCGGTGGTGATCCTGCAACTCTCCTGGAGCGCGGGAGATCACATCGTTGCGAGAGAGAATGTAAAGACGCTGAACGATCTCAAAGGAAAACGCATCGCCTGCCAGCAAGGCGGCCCCCACGTCGGCTTGTTGTACGACAGCCTGGCGGCCGCCAAGCTATCCAAGAACGATGTCGAAATCGTGTGGACCAAGGATCTGACCGGTCCGGAAGGCCCGGCGGAGTTGTTTCGCAAGGACAGCTCGATCGACGCGTGCTGTGTCATCACCCCCGATATGCTCGGCCTGTGCGGCGGATTCGATACGGTCGGCACGGGTGCCGAGGGAACGGTGGCCGGTGCTCATGTGGTTAACAGCACGCAGACGATGAGTCGCTCGATCGCCGATGTGTATGCCGTGCGCAGCGATTGGTATCGGGCGAATCGGGAATGGGTCGAGAAGTTCGTGGCGGGTTATTTGAAGGGAGCGTCGGAAGTCGCCCGAATGCGCGACGAATTCGAAAAGACGCACCGCATGGCGCCGGAATACCGCCAGGTATTGGCGATGAGCCAGCGGATTTTCGGGGAGGACGTTCTGCCGACGTTGGAAGTCGATGCGCACGGCCTACTGCTGGATTGCACATTCGTCAATCTGGCTGGACAGGAACGATTCTTCAAAGACCGCAGCAACCTCAGCGGCTTCGATGCCAAGCTGTCCGCCGCGCTCGACATGGCCGTCAGTTGGGGTTACGCCCGGACGCGAGTCGGATTCGATGCGGCCGATTTCGATTACCAGAAGATCGCCCGGTTGGCCGGTCTGGAATACACGCCACCGGAAAAGGGCGAGCAGCGGTTTGCGGAGGCCGAAAGCACCGATTTCCTGCTTGGCGGAAACCTCGATCCGAACACGATCGTCAGTTTCTCGATCTACTTCGAGAACAACCAGAAGGACTTTCCGGTCGACCGGTATGGCAGCGAGTTTCAGCATGCGCTCAAGACGGCCGCCACGTTCGGCAACGCCCGCGTGGTGATTCGCGGTCACGCCGATCCAACCAAGGCGCTAGGCGAAATGATCCGGTCGGGAATCCGCAAGGGGATCATCCGACAGACTGGTCGTCCGGGGAATTACAAGTACTTTTTCGAGGGCCGTCCACTCGACTTGAATGACACGAAGCGAATGGTCGAGCTGATCGAATCGGGCGCCTTCAGTGGCGGCAAGGACGATCCGGCCATCACGGTCCAGGCCGCGCTGAACCTGTCCAAGGCTCGAGCCGAAGCGGTCAAGGAAGCGTTGGTCCAGTACGCGCAGCAGATGGGCGTCGATATCGACCTGTCGCAGATCGTGCCGGTGGGCGTCGGCATTGCCGAACCGGTGATCCCCAAGCCGACTTCGATGGAAGAAGCCAGAGAAAACATGCGGGTTGAATTCCGCATCGTGAAGGTGGATGCCGAATCGGTGGCACCGTCCGATTTCGACTTCTAGGTCACGGCCGGTCCTTCGGCTCACTTGACTGAATCGCTCAACCAAGCTGCAAGGCATGCCGTCGAGGCTTGCCCAAGAGGAGCTGACCATGAACGCCCGCATCGTTGGCATGTACTCGGCCCTGAGCCTGATCCTGAGTGCGGCCGTGAGCTGGTCGACTGCGCGGCCCCTGCTGGCTGAGCAGGTAGTCGTGATCGTGCTCGACGATAGCGGATCGATGGACGAGACGATGCGTACCGAGCGGGGGCGCGTGCGCAAGATCGACGCGGCCAAGGAAGCACTCCGCGACGTGGTGGTGAAACTGCCCGAAGATACGCAGGTCGGCGTGTTGGCGCTAAACACCGAAGTCGACGGATCGCCGTGGATCGCACCAGTCGGGCCCGTGTCGCGGACCGCTTTGCTGCGGCAATTGGACCGGGTCGATGCCAACGGCGGTACGCCACTGGGACAGGCGATGAAGGAGGCGGCCGATGCGCTGTTGCAACTGCGTGAAAAACAGGTGTACGGGTTGTACCGGTTGTTGATCGTGACCGATGGCGAAGCCAATGACCAGCACCTGGTCGATGGCTATTTGCCGGACATCCTTGGCCGCGGCATCGTAGTCGACGTGATCGGAGTCGACATGCGCGGCGACCACTCCTTGGCGACTC
>RFIQ01000193.1 GCA_003695565.1 Planctomycetota bacterium
CATCTCGGAAGCCGCCCGCCGCTTGGGCATCCATCGCAGGTCGCTGCAGCGCAAGCTGCGTAAGCGAGCTCCGTGAGCAAGGAAAGTCGACGTTCCAACCCCTTAACCAATTCGAATGTTTGTGGCATACTCTGGGCCACCAACGAGTCAAACATGGGGTCCCTCAGGAACAGTAAGCATACGGAGTTATCGCGTGTACAAGAATTTCAACTGCGAACTACTTGGCATTTCTGGACGACAAAGCGAAATAATCGAGTTGGCACTGACCTACGGCTTCCAGGGTTTGGACGTCGACATGGTCGATTTCTTCAAGCGATGCCAGCGCACGTCGTTTGAGAGTGCGGCTCGTTTTCTGCTCAGCAGCAAGCTGATCATCGGTGGGTTTCGCGTGCCGGTCGACTTGGATGCCGACGAAGACACATTTACGGCCGAGGCTGCCAAGCTGAATCCGATCGCCGAAACCGCGGCTCGATTGGGATCCAAGTACGGTTACATGACGGTTCCGAACCAAACCGACCGGCTACCCTACCCAGAGTATTTTGAAGCGATCCGCCAACGCGTCGAGAAGGTGGCAGAGATCCTAGAGAAAGAGGGCATCGATCTGGCGTTGACCTTCAATCCGATTGCCGACGGCGAGTCCAAGGAGTTCAAGTTCATCCGCGACGCCGATGGCTTTGTGGCATTGGTTAAGGCATGCAAGAAAGCCAAGGTCGTATTCGATAGCTGGGCGTGGTTCTGCGGCAAGGGTAGCTTGGAGCATGTCGAGCAGTTGGGAGTGGAACGCGTGCGAGCTCTATGGCTGGGGGATTGCGTGGAAGGTGTAGCACCCGATTCTGCCACCGATGAGGACTGCGTCCTACCTGGCTCCACCGATGTGATCGATAACGCGGCCTACTTGAAGCGCTTTGCGGAGGCAGAGCTCTCGTTGCCGGTTTCACCGCGAGGACGAGCGCTAGAAACGGGAGGAACTCGGGACGCGTTCATTGCGGCGGCCCAAGACGGCTTGAACCACGTCTTTCGATCTGCCGGCATTCCGACTACCGTTCGCAAGCCGGAAATGTTCCTGCACTCCAGCTCGATCGTGGCCGAGGAACCCGCCGCGTCCGAAGAACCAGCCGCTTCCGAAGAACCGGCCGCATCCTAGGCCGCCCGATCGCCATCGCCACCTGTGCCTCCGCATAGGCTCCCGTAGCCTGACACTCCGCATCGGGTCCCGTAGCGTGTACCTGCGCATCGGGCCCCGTAGCGTGACATTCCCCGTCGGGCCCTCATCGTACGTCCGAGAACCGGCTGCAGCCTAGGCCTGCTGCTGCAGCCTGCTTGCTGCGCCGTGGTCTCCAATACTGCACTTTGCTGCGTGCTGTGCCTGCCATGCTAGCAATTTGCAGTTGGAGACACTCCCGAAATTGCTGCGACTTTCCAGGGCCTCGGCGCGCACCTGGAAGACTATTCAGCCTGTGACGGTTAAACGTCCTGTCGGGCGAAAGCTTCGCCACGGATGACGATTGCGCCGGTGGAAAGCAGGGCTCGGGTGACGATGGCACTCATAGCAACGTTTGCAGGAAAAGCGACGAGCATGCGTGCTGTGCAGGCAGTAGGAGTTGTTTCGTGCGTATCATTCGAGGGCTTCCATCACGATGAGAATGCAACGTTCATTTCCATCGTGGGTCTCGCTGCCCGCGGTCTTGATCCTGGGAGCCGCTGAGGTTCTCGGCGGAGACGGAATCATCCGTCAGCCTTCGATTGCCCCCCAGGCATATGATTCACCCTTTGAACGTGCGCTCCCTGCAGAAGATTTGCCCTCCGGCCAATTGCGTTGGAAACCTGTGGATCGCCAGCCTTTCCAGACTGGCCCCATGCCGCAGGCAATGGCCGGCCAATCCCCGGCGACGACTTCAACGTTACCAGGTGAGGAACAGCCTCTCGCCGGAGTCTCGACTCCCGCTCGAACGCCCCAACGATCGGTGAGCGGTGGGCTGGCGATCGACGCCACGCCCACCGGCGTGTCCGATCCAGTTGCGACCGGCGTGCCGACGCAGTCATGGGCTCAGGCCACGGCATACCAAAGACCGGTACCTACGGACAGTGGTACGCGGCAGTTCCAGTTGGCATCGCGGATCTCAGCCCAGATCCGACAACCTGCCACCGCGGCGAAACCGATCGACAACCTGCCTCAATTGGAGCCCGCGCCGGGTTGGCAGGCGGTGGGCAACCGCCTGGCCGGACACTGGGCAGAGTGCGAGAAACTCTTGCGGCGCGGCGCACACATGTCGGCTTTGGATGAAGCGGAACAGGCCATCGTTTACTTGACGCGAATTATCGATGCCGCACGGAACGAGCATCAGGCTGAACCGGCCTGGCTGAATGCCCAAGTGGCGATGCGCGAGGCGGAGATGTTCGAGCGGGGACCGCAATTGGCCGAGGACCCGGAATTTCTGGATCGCCTGGTTGCATCCCATAGCACTCCGATCCTGAAGCACGTGGACCTTTCGCAGATGTCCCCGCTGATTGCTGCCCAGTATTACCGCCGCTACGCGTTGGCGCAACTGCTGCAGGCGGCCCAGGGCCATCCTTGGGCCAGCGAATTGTTCGTGGCCATCGGCCAGTGCTACCAGGCCAGGGCAGTGGCGGAAGGCGAGCAGGGGGGGCCGTTGTGGTATCGCGCCCTGGTCTATTACAAGGCAGCGCACGAGATCATGCCCAGCAACGTCCTGGCCGCGAATCAATTGGCCTACACGTTGCTCCAACTGGACCGGCCCCAGGAGGCGCGCCAGATCCTGGTCCCCGCCGTCCAGCAACGCGCTACGCGCGAGAACTTGCAAAACCTCGTCGAAGCCAGTCGTCGCGTCGGCGATGTAGCGACCGCCAATTGGGCCATGGGCCGGTTGGCTCAACTGGGCCAGCCCACGACGGGCTCCCCCCTACCTCAAGTTACCGAAATTCCGGCAGAGTTGTTTGCCCGGCTGAGCCCCTATGAGGCCAGCCCTCAAGTCAGCGGGCCTCGGACTGCATCCGCCCCAACCGAACGACGTTAGCCCTCGAGCGTCTGATCGCCAGGAGAAGTAGCCACATGCCAGCGTCCCGCAACACACATCGCCCTGGACGTGCCTCCCTGGGCCTGATGATGGTCGCCGCTCTGACCCATTTCTGGACAGGCTCCTCGGTCTACGGCCAGGTCGTATCGCTCCCCGCGCCTGCCGCGGGCGCCGTTTCCGGTCCCCCCACCGGCCTGCCCGCCGGAAATGTCAATCACTGCGGTTACTCCGCATGCAACCTGCCACCACAACCTCAAGTCATGCCGGGGCAGTGCCAACCCTGCACCGTTGGTGTCGACTGCGCCGATAACTGTGGCGGCGTGCAGACATGGCGAGACTTGCGGCCGCTGAGCTTCCAGCCCCTCGCACACGGCGAGTATCTGGGACCGGTACGCCTGCCCGCGACGACCGATTACCGCGTACGAGTGGGAGATCAACTGCGGTTCATTTACATTCTGTCGCGTGAGGTATTGGCCGACTCCTTTCCCCTGCAGGTGGGCGACGAATTGCAAATCAACTCGCTGACCGATGACGAGAACATTCGTTTGGGCGATCTGACCCAAGGGCGCGGCGTGGTGATCCAGCCGGACGGGAATCTCTACCTGCGCATGATCGGCCCGGTGCGGGCGGCCGGCCTGACTATCGAACAACTGCGCAAGAACTTGGAAGAGGCGTATTCCCAGGAGGTCAAGAACCCGGCCATCGACGTCATTCCGATTCGCACCAACACCTTGCTGGAGGAAATTCGCTCGGCTGTGGTTGCTCGCGTGGGCTTGACGGGCCAGTCCTTTCTGGACCGCGTGCACGCCGATGGAACCGTTCGTCTTCCCAAGCTGGGTCCGGTATGCGTCCAAGGCTTGACGCTGAACGAAATCAAACGCGAGGTCAACTTGCGCTATCGGCAAATCGTCTCGGGATTGGAAGTAGAGCCGATTCTGGACCAGGAGGCGCAGCACTTCGTTTTCGTCTACGGCCAGGTAACGCAACCGGGACGTTACGAATTGCTGGGACCGACTTCCGTAACCCAAGCCATCGCCATGGCGCAAGGTATCACCGTCGGCGGCAACAACCGCGAAATCGTGATTTTTCGCCGGGCCGAGGATTGGCGACTCATTGCCACCCGACTGGACCTGCGCGGGGCACACCTGGGCAAAGTCCCCACGCCAGCGGATGAGATTTGGGTCCGGGACGGCGACTTGATCATCGTCCCACCCAATCCCATCCAGCGGCTGGACAATCTCGTGCAACAGGTGTTTACCAATGGCCTGTACAGCATCTTCCCGTTCGCACAAGTCGGTTCCGGGTTCGAGATCGGGGCAGGGCAGGGGTTCTGAGTCTGGATCAGCGCGCGATCGGAGAGCCGACTTCCTGGGCAGGGGACACACGCTGCATCCCCGAAAGCGGTTGCCCTCCATTGGCAGATCATGTGGGGAGCGGGACCAGGACCTGGTTCAGGCTCCCGGACCGCAACGGTTGCAAATCGATGGCTACGAAACGGAATCCTAGGCCCAACAGCCCGTCCACGATCTGCTGACGCACCGGTTCCTGTAACAAACGTGCCAAGTCGCTCTGCGGAACTTCAATCCGCGCCAGTTCATCGGCGTGCAACCGCACACGACAATCCTGTGCACCGAGCTGACGGAGCAACTGCTCGGCCGCATCGATGCGTCTCAGCCGCTCCTCGGTCACTTCGACGCCATACGCGATTCGCGAGGCCAGACAAGGACTGGCGGGCTTGTTGGCAATCGCTAAATGCCACCAGCGGGCCAACTGCCGCACCTGGACCTTGCCGATCCCCAACTCTGCCAACGGAGCTCGTACCGCCGCGTTCCGAGCCGCCTCCAAACCAGGCCGATAATCGCCGAGATCGTCCCGGTTGGTCCCAGTGACGATGGTCGCCCCGGGAAACCGCGCCCGCACGGCCGCAAAGAGATTGGTCTTGCAGTGGAAACACCGCCGGGCGTCGTTGGTGCGATACCGGACATCGGCAAGCTCATCAGCATCGATCCAGTGATGCTCGATCCCTACGCACCGGGCGATTTCTCGAGCATCCTGCAGTTCGCGGGCTGAAACGGCTGGCCCGATCGCAGTGACTGCATGGCATCGCGCCCCGGCCAATGTTGCCGCTCGCGCCACCACCGCGCTATCCACACCACCAGAGAGGGCGATCGCGTACTCGGTGTCGTCGGCAAACCAACCGACCAATGCCGTGGCCAATTGCTGGACCGATTTCGTCGGCCAGCCATCACCTGGGCGGGCGCAGCTCATTCGCCACTATCCACTTCTTCGTCCAACGGTTCCATGATCTTCGTGTTGCGCTCGACCGCTACGACGATCGTGCGTTGATGGCTGCCATCACGGGAACATGCCACTGCGGGCAAGACCTGTCGCCGGTCCGGGAAGGGCAACCGCATCACGAAAGTCCCATCCTCGCGCAGGGCCACGGGTTCACCATTGAGCGTCACGTAGGCGTCCGGCATTGTGGAACCGAGCAGCAACAATTCGACTTCCATCTCGAAGTGAAAATCTTTGCGGCGGCGAAACGGA
>RFIQ01000194.1 GCA_003695565.1 Planctomycetota bacterium
CAAACGCTGGCTCGCACTTTTGCAAGGGGTCGGTCGGGTAGTCGATATGAGCGATTCGGAACACAGTCACACAGACCATGGGCTGACCGATGGCGGCATGGTGGAACGCATGCGGCAGGCAGCCGTTTCCGAAATCCTGAACGGAGGATGGATCCAAACGTGCCGTTGGGTCGAGGAGATTGACTCGACCAATGCGGCGATGGGACGGGCTGTGCAGTCCCCCAATCCTCCGAGTCTTCCAGCCCTGTTGGTCGCGGATCGGCAGACTTCCGGGCGGGGGCGGGGGGATCACCGGTGGTATTCGCCGTCCGGCTGCCTGATGTGCACCTTGGCGGTCGATGGGGACATGCTCCCAGGCGATCCACGTCAATTGACTCAGATGGCGTTGGTGGTGGGAGTCGCTGTCGCGGAGACGGCCGAACGGTTTGTGCCGCCGAGTATCGTGTCCCTCAAGTGGCCGAACGATCTGTACGTGAAGGATCGCAAGTGCGGCGGCATTCTGATCGAATCGGTGTCTGGGACGCGGCAGAGGTTGCAGCATTTCAATCTCGTGGGCAATGCCTCCCGGCCGCCAGCGTCCTCTACTGGCGCAAGGAGCAATACGACCTGGATGATTGGCATCGGTATCAATGCCAGCGTTGATTGGGAGAATGCTCCCCGCGGATTGGAAGACACGGCCACGTCGCTCAGCGCCCATACCCCCCGACCGGTCGAGGTTGCCGATGTCTTGATCGAACTGACGGCGCGGTTGGCAAGAAGACTCGATGCCTGGTCGAAGTCCGATTCGGATTGGTTACCCCAATGGCAGCAACGATGTCTCCTAAGCGGACGAACGATAACCGCTCGGTCCTTCGCCGGCGAGTCCATATCTGGCAAATGCGAGGGGATAGACAATATGGGGCGATTGCTAATTCGTACGGTGCGCGGAGTTCAGCCGGTACAGTCGGCAGAAATCTTGCACTGGTCCTAGTTGTCCCTTCTACATCGATTCCAGTTTTTCCTGTATCGAGTCGATAACTGACCATGGCGCGCTGTACGGTGGAAGGTCCGCCCTGTGGATGGTGTCAGTTGTCGTTCCATCTGCCGCCCAGCGTGTGGGCCTGTGCAGCGCCTGCCGATAGGTAAAGGCAAAGCAAGCAATTGCGGCACGGGGTGATGGCGCGTACTCGCCTCATCCTGGCCCGCCTTTGACGGCCAGGTTCATCGGTATTTCTTTGCTTGTTTTTTGTTTGGGCCCGGCGGCGGTACGGTTAATCAGAAACGCGCGTCAGCAAGAAAATCCAGGGACTACCAGCATGGATGCCAGGGGCGCCAGCAGCCTAGAACTAGTACATCGGCCCGACTCGGCTCGCCCCACAGGGAGCGCCGCATGGGCCAGAACCGTTGGTTGTGCGCTCCTTGGTTGGCTGGTTGCATGGGGCGGAGGGGTGCAAACATTGGCACAGTCGCCGGAGCGCCTGGTAACATCCGGAACGGAGAAAGCAGCCTCGAGTATTCCGCTGGGCAAACCGTGCCTGGTGATGCAGGCGGAGGCGGCGCGGCTACCGATCGCCAGCCGTCGCGTCGAGTTGAGTTCGACGGTCGCCCAAGTCGCACCGATCGGGGCCACGGTCGCCGTCGACCCCACCGGCCAACGAATCGCGGTTGGGGGCGATGACCATACCATCCGCATCGTGGATTTGAAAAGTGGCCAGGAAACCGACTGCCTGCAGGGACATATCGATTGGGTGCGCACGCTGGAGTGGGACCGATCCGGAAAACACCTCTTTTCGTCCGGGAACGATGGTCGCGTGTTGATGTGGGATATGGATGCCCCGCAAGACCCTCGCGTGATCGCGGTGCTGCCGACCAGCATCTTCAAGATTACCCTGCATCCGGGGGGCGAGCTGCTGGCCACCATCGGATTCGGCGCGGAAGTCCATTTGATGGATATTGTTGCGGGCCGGGTGCGGGACCGCTGGGTGACCGGCGACGGAGATTTGCGGGCCGCCGCGTTCGACCAGTCTGGTCGGTGGTTGGCGGTGGGCGGTCGCAGTGGTCGCATCGAGATTTGGGACTGCCAAACCGGTGCGCGCCTTGCGCAACAGCAGGTGCACGAACGCAGAATTCGGGCCATCCGATTCTCGCCGCAGGGGAGGACGTTGTGGAGCGTAGGTGAAGATGGACGGATCGGGGCGTGGGACTGGAATTCGCCGCATCCTCCCTGGCGCTCCGACCGCGTGGCGGCCAAGCTATTGTGCATCGAAGCGTTGGGGTCGAACCTGATCGCAGTCGGCGGCACCGACAATGCCGTGCACCTGTTCGACCTCGCCAACCGCCACACGATCGGTAGATTGCAAGGACATTTGGGCAGTGTGACGGGAGTGCGGGCAATCGGCGACCAGCTCATCAGCAGTGGCTTTGATGCCACTCTGTATGTCTGGGACGGCGTCAGCAACACACCCCCGCTCGACCGTTTGTGGGGACGTCCCGTCAGCTCCATCGAAACGCAGGACGCTCCGGACACCACCATCCGTTGAGCGCCCATACTGGTGGGGAATACCGGTCCAGCAAGAACATCAAGGAGGATGCCGTGGGGCTTCAGCGACAGATCGTAAAATGGGCAGACCGACTGCGCACCCGTTGCACACGGCGGGTGGAAGGATTCATGGCCCCAGCGACCATCGCCAACTCCAGGTCGCCACGCACGGCCGGCAAGTCGGTGCGCTGGTCAACTGTCGAACAATTGGAATCACGATGCCTGATGGCGGCCGATCCCATCCAGGTCGGCGTCGTTTATATCGAAGAGGACTTGGGAAGCGACATTCACGGCGACACGTTCTACGTGACATTTCAAGGGGGTGCACCCGACACGGAACTGACATCCCTTTCCATCGACGGCGATCTGAATGGAGACGGCTTTGGACTGGGAGACCTGTTTTTCGATACCAGGCCGACCGGACTAGGGGCCGACCATGCGTTCGATTTCCAGGTCCAGCGTCTCGAGTCCGCCCGTCCCGATGCATCGGTCCAAGCCCTGGTGGACGACGGGAGCACGCGGCTGACTTTGCAGTTCCAGAATTTTCGCGCCGGCGACTTACTGGTTTTCTCCATCGATGTCGACGAAGTGCAGTTCTTCGATCCCAACGAAACGGATCTGGATCGGCAGAATCAGAATTTCGATCCGATCACCTCGGGCGTCGAGTTCCAGAATTCTCTGTTGCAAGCCAGCTTTGCTGCGCCCCATTACCGCGCAGCCTCGGGTCAGACGCGATTCCTCAATCGCTACGATGCATGGCTCGATGCATCGGGGCTTCCCTTGCCGGCCGACGATCATGAAGGCAAGCGCGACCGCACCGCCGGAGGCGGTTTTGCTGTGCAACAGATCCCTCAACCGGTATCGTTGGCGGGCACAGTCTTCGTCGACTCCAACGAGGACCTGCAGTTGCAACCGAACGAGACTCCCTTGGGAGGAGTGTTGCTGGAATTGTATCGCTGGGACGGATCTGCGTATCTCTCCACCGGTCACACTGCCGTGACGGATGCGCTGGGTCGATACGCATTCTCGACGGATCTCGATTTGCCACCGGGCATCTACGAAGTGCGCGAGACTCAACCCGACGGGTATTACAGTGTGGGCGCCACCCCGGGTCGGTTGGGATCCGTTTCCGTGGGGACGGTTGCCGCAAACGTACCGGATGTGATCTCGCGCATCGAATTGCCACTGGGCGACAGCCATGCGGTGGAGCTGAATTTCGCAGAGAACCTACCCAGTGAACTGCAGGGTCACGTGTGCGTCGTGACCGCAGGGAAGGATTGCTTTGATGCCACGGCTGAGAAATCTCCCTTGGCCGGAGTCCTCATCGAACTGTTCGATGCTCAAGGGGCACTAGTGGCGTCGCAGCGGACAGCAGCGGACGGAACTTTTCGTTTTACAAACCTGCGCGCCGGCAATTACACTTTGGTCGAGCATACGCCGCACGGATTGCTCAATGGCTCGGCCCGGGCCGGCTCTACGGGTGGGTTGGTCGCGTCGCCTGACCGCATCACAAACATCGCTTTGCCCGGCGGCACTCAAGCGGTGGAGTATGCATTCTGCGAGCTGGAACCGAGCGAAATCAGTGGTCGGACGTGGTTCGACCTGGACGCGGATGGTGTCCGGGAGCCGGGTGAGCCGCTGCTCAGCGGCGTGCAAGTCACCCTGTGGGACGCCGCCGGCAATCGCATCGCGGAAACCTCGACCGATTCCAATGGATTCTACCGATTTACAGGGCTGCGACCCGGCTCCTACCGCCTCACCGAGCGAACACCGGATGGATTTGTCCCGGGTGCTGCCGTTCCGGGGCGAGTGCGAGGCGTGCCTGTGGGGCGCAACGATGCCAGTGGCGATGTGATCGATGGAATCGTTCTGGACGCTGGTGCGGTTGGCATCGACTACGATTTTGGTGAAACCCAGCAGGGCAGCATTTCTGGCATCGTGTTCGCCGATATCGATTTCGATTGCATTCGGGATCCCGGCGAGCAGAGCCTGTCGGACGTGGAGGTTCAGTTGCTGAATGCCAGCGGCCAGGTGCTAGCTACTACTCGCACCGACGCCAACGGGGCCTACCGCTTCGACGGCTTGCTGCCCGGAAACTACACGGTGCGCGAGATACAACCGGACGGATTCTTCCACGGAGGACAGCGGGCACCGTCCAGCGGGGGCGATGCCAGCCGTCCGGACATCATCTCCGATTTGGCGCTGGCGGCCGGCCAGGTGATCGTTGGGGCGGATTTCTGCGAAGTTCCCCCGGCAGAGATTTCGGGGTATGTGTTTCAGGACGGGCCGGAAATCATTGTCACATCGAGCCTTTCGCCAACCGACATCCGGTCGATTCGCGACGGGCGGCGCACGCCGGACGATGTTCCGATCGCTGGTGTCACCGTGCAACTCCGCGCCCTGAATGGTTTACCTCTGCCCAGTTCCGTGGCACTTCCCGGCACGTATGCTTCAGGAACAATTGAAGTCCAAACCGATGCCAATGGGTTTTTCCGGTTCACGGGATTGCGCGCCGGTTCCTACCACATATACGAGATGCACCCTAGCCAATTCGTCGACGGCCTGGATACGCCGGGTACTACGACGGGATTCGCCATCAATCCGGGCGATGCAGTCCCCCTTGCTATCCTGAGCTTACTGCAATTATCGGACCCGGTAGCCGATCCGGGGACGGATGCCATCCTGGCTGTGTCGGTGGAACCGGGCGGGATATCGATGGAAAACAATTTCAGCGAGATTGTGGTGCGGCGAGTCGATCCTCCGCGACCGCCGGATCCTCCCGTCCCTCCACTTCCACCCAATCCGCCGGAGTTTCCCCAACGTCCCTTGCCAACGGTGGAACAATTCTCGACGCCCGCCGCCCTGCGCGCCGCATACCCGGCCTGGTCACCCTTGCCTCTGTATATCGGCGTAGGGCACATCGCCAGCCGTACGTGGCACTTGAGCGTCATCAATGGAGGGTTTCCGCGCGGTATGGCCTGGAATCACGAAGTTTCGCCGGAAACGGTGGCAGCCGCCGCCCGCCGCTTGGACGCCCAATCATGGAAGGTGGCCGGGATGGTGGATACGGCCTGGCATGTTGTCAGCACGCGAGGAGACTACCCTCTGCCTCCGGACAGCGGTGTGTTCTACGTTCCGGACGCTAGGATGTTGGCGGGAGACTTCAACGGCGACGGGCGCGATGAAGTGGTCCTGTTTGCCGATGGTGAATGGTTCATCGACGTAAACGGCAACGGCCGTTGGGACGATGGCGATATCTGGGCTCGGCTGGGGCAACAGGGCGATCAACCGGTCGTCGGCGATTGGGACGGGGACGGCAAGAGCGACATCGGGGTCTTCGGGCCCAGGTGGCAAGGCGATGACCGGGCAGTGGCGGCTGAAACCGGACTGCCCGAAGCCCAAAACATGCGGCGAGGAAAGGCCAAGAATATTCCCCCATCGCGCGACGAAGCTCCGGATGATCCCCGCCTGCTGCAATTCTCGAAACGAGGACCGGCACGCGCCGACCTCGTGGACCACGTATTCGAATTGGGGGGGGATGAGGACACAGCGATAGCTGGCGACTTCAACGGAGACGGAATCACCACCATCGGTTTGTTCCGTGATGGGCGCTGGATGCTCGACGTAGACGGCGACGGCCAGCTCACCGAGGCCCGCGACCGCATTTTCAGCCTCGGTCAGGCAGGCGATTTGCCGTTGATCGGTGACTTCGACGGGGATGGAATCGATGAAATCGCGGTGCTCCGCGGCCACCAGGTATTGGTCGACAGCAATGGAGATGGTCGTTTGGACGTCAACGACCAGGTGTTCCAGTTGGATGATACGACCGGTGAAATCGTAGTCGGCGATTTCGACGGCGATGGGCGGGATGAACCGGCCGTCATTCGTCCCGGTGGAGCCGATCGGCGACTGTCGGCACGCCGCGCGGGGTAACGACCTCCTCGAGCGAACTGGTGCGGACCGGTCCGATCGGTCTCTCCAGGCCCGCGCATCAGCCCGCGGTCAATGGCTGGTCAGGGCTGGGCCGCGTACGCCCAGAGTCGCGCGGCGGTTCGGGACGCCCCGCGACCGGCTGCCCCCCATCGCAGGACCGATCGGCGGCAGGAACGAACACCCAGCGATCGAAATCGAGGAACGACAGCAGGCCGATAATCATCACCCACTGGAACAAGAACAGATGCATGGAATATTCCATCATCAAGTGCAATGCGATGCCCAGGAATACGCCGGCCTTGCGTGTGCGGGGCAACAGCAATAGGAGGGGCAATGCCGCTTCCACGACGACGACTGACCAGGTACCGGTCCGGATCAGGGCCTCGGATTCCAGCACGCTGGCAGGCCACCAACCGCGACCGAACAGGTCCCCCATCTGAATCACGTAGAACAGCGCCGAACCGTCTCGCCACGCCGCGCCCTGCCACTTGCTCCACGCTGCTGATAGGTACAGGAAGCACATTTGCAATTGCATCAACCTGATTGGCCAGGCCAGCGGTTGGGTGGCTCTCAACGGTACGGCAGGAGCGCCGCGCAGGGCCCGCCACAAGGACAGGCGGGCGTCCATCGGCATCCACATCAGGTAGAAAGCAAACAACCGAAAAACGGTATCCTCTCCGTCGAGGATCAACGGGTTGCGGTGCTGGAACGAGACCATCCAAAAAAACAGCATAGCGGCTTGCCATCGCGAGAAGACGCCCGCAGTCATCAGCACGGCGTTGACCGACATCACCGCCAAGCATCCCCGCACCAATGCGGGCGAGGCCGGAATCGAAAACAGGGGTGACCATTGCCGTCCTCCTGTGATCTGGCGGGCCGTTTCCGCTTGCATTACCCCCGCATCGGAAAACCAGAATTCGCCATCGGCCCACCACACCAAGGCATAAACCGTCATGGCGATACCGAACACGATTCGCAGCACGACGCAAGTGCCTGGACTGCACGAGGCGAACAGGTAACGATCGTATGCCGCCCCGATGGCTGGTAATACACGACGCATCTCAGGGGGCCTCCGCAATCAACCGGCTGAAGCTAACCCACACGATTTCATCCCGCGACGGCAGGGGACCTGGTGCCGGCGGGACCATCTCCAGTCCATTGGTATACAACCGGACGTGTCGGGCGGCGATCTGACGAGGCTCCGCCTCGTAGGCATCGATCATTCGGTTGCGTCGGAGAAAGTCTGCAAAGTCGAACGCCGCGATCTGGTATTGGGGCAATTGGATTCGATTGTAGTAGTTCAAATGACGAAAACGCCGGAACTTCTCTGCGGCCGAGACCTCCATCCAGAACGGGCTGGCCCACGACTCCCGCCCCAATTCGGTTTCGATCTCCGCGGTCAACCACCAGTTATTGACCGACGGACCGGGTGCAAACATGCTCCATTGGCCCTGCCACAGCCCGCACGCATTGAGCGCGTCGCTGAGCGGTCGTTTGATGGCGTCCCAGCGATCCCAACCCCAGGGAGAGGTTTCCACTGCCAAGATCACCCCCCAGCATAAGACGAAGGTGCGCACCATCCTGGTACGCAGAGCGGAAGTGGAAGCGGACGTCGCATGCATGACCAGGTTGCCTCGGCTGTCATCGTCTCCAGGTACACCAGCTCTTAGCATACCCGTGTGGCTGGTGTCATGGCGGCCCCCGGCACATGGAGCCGCAACCTGGAGATCGAGGCATGCCCCTTGGACATGACCGTTGCAACCGTCAAGACCATTACCAGGGATGGATATCGTGGCGGTAGACCAGGATCGGCGGATCCTCCCCTGCACCTTAATGCAAGCCGATGCTTGATGGCCTACGAGGCGACGAACCCTGCTCTCGGTGGGATTCGCGAACGGGAGGCATTCTCATTCGTAATGCAATGCGTCGGAGAGTTTCAGCCGGGCCGCACGCTCGGCGGGCAACCAGGAAGATCCCAGGACGATCAGCAAACCGAATGCCAGGCATCCCAACACCAATCCGGGGCGCGCTTGGAATTCAACGTCGTGTCCCAACACCGCCATGGCTGACTGTCCGATGGCGTACGCCACAAAGACCCCCGCAGCCGCGCCGGGGACGAGTCCCAGAATCCCTAGTTGCATGGCTTGCGCGACGATCATCGTCCGCACCTGCGGCCGGGTCATGGCGATCACGCGAAGCATGCCGATCTCCCGCGTTTGCTCCAGGATATTCATGGTCAAGGTGTTCACCAGCCCCATGGCCGCGATGATGCATCCCAGGGCCAGTAGCATCCACAAACTGGCGACGATCCCATCGATCATCTCATCAATGAATTGCACCAACTGCGCGTACGACTGCAGGATCAATCCCTCGGAGCGACAGATCTCCTGCAGTTGCTGCTCCACCTCGGCCCGCCGATCGTCACGCGCCGTGATCACGTAGACGCTGGCTCCACCGGCGCCCAGCAATTCTTCCGCCTTTTCCTTGGTCATGTAAATGGTCAATCCGCCAGCCATGTAATCGTTGGCGATACCGGCGATTTTCAATTCCAGATGGCCTTCGCCGGCCGAGATGGGAACTGTGTCGCCGACCCGCAGTTTGCGACGCTCGGCCAGCACGGATCCGATTACCACTTCGCCCTTCCGCATCCGATCGATGACATCTCCCGGCGCGGCATCGATCAAGTCGAAGTAATTGCGGGATTCCGCGATCAAGGGCCGGGCTACGATCAACACCGACTCTTCACCGGATTGAGCCGTGATGAACCGCAGGGGGGCCACCGATTCGACTCCCTCGACCGCCTGCAGTTTTTCTTCCAAGTCGGGCGGCAAATCGGCGGACATGCCGGTGGTGAAATCGGGCAGGCTCGCCCGGACGAAAAAGTCGCCAATGATCGATCGCGAGTACCACGCGCGCACGTTGTCGACGTTATCCAGGATGTTGCCTGCCATCCCGGTACACGTACTGATAGCGATGAACAACACGCCAACCGTCAGTGCGGATCGCCCGATGTGCTGCAACAATTGCCGCTGTGCCAACTTGGCTTCTGGCGCGATCCAAGGCCGCATCAATGCCACCAGCCATTCCGTAGCCGTCTGCAGGACCGCCGGAATGAGCAGGACACAGCCCAGCAGGATCAGCACGATTCCCACCACGTCACCGCCCAGTGGCAGCAAATCGTTCATGGCCACCAACAAGATCAGGAAACCGAGGGGTATCAGTACCAGGCCCAGAGGCCAGGTACGACGTATGACCTCCGTGTTGTCCGCCAGATTGATGTCACGAATGGCCTCCAACGGGTGGACGCGACTGGCGCGCCGCGCGGGCAGCATAGCCCCCACGATCGCCACGCCAATTCCCACACTGCACCCGGCGGCGAAGGGCCAGAACGAGATGTGCACGGTGGGCAGTTCGACCTGCAACAGTTGTTCGGTGGCACCGTTGAGAAACCCGGCGCCCCAATAACCGAGCCCGCACCCCACTACGGAAGCAGCGATGCTGAGCACCGTAGCCTCCCACAGGATCAATTGAGCGACCTGACGACGCGTGGCCCCGATCGCTCGCAGAATCCCCAGTTGTTTGCGGCGTTCTCCCACGGCCATCTGAAATGTGTTGTAGATGAGGAAAGCGGAAATCAGCAAGGCGAAAGCCACTGCCAGGAACAACCCGTTTTCTGTGGCATACATCGTTTCGCGAGCCATGTCGCTGCTGGTGCGCGGCTTGCGAACCGTTGCCCCGGTTCCCGCCAAGGCGATTTTTAGTTGCGCTGCCACCTCCTCGGGCGGCACCCCCTCGGAGACTTTTACCAAGATCAAGTCGATCTTGTTTCCGGTGCGGAACAAACGCTGGGCAGCCGGCAACACCAGGTAGGCCGCCCCGGTCAAGGCCAACGACGAGGTGCCGCTGGGATCGACCAACCCGGAAATCTTGAAATTCATCAGACCCCCGGCTCCGAGCAGTTTGACCTCCGTATCAACGCCAAGATCTAACGATTTAGCAAAA